>NZ_JBHWZO010000082.1:0-23459 GCF_042728455.1 Promicromonospora sp. NPDC060204 | reverse complement strand
AATCGACCGACCGGTCTCGAGGCAACCGACCGAAGTCGAACCGCCGGCCAGTCCAACTCACCCAGTGTTCTGCAGGCCCGCCGAGACCCCGTTGACCGTGAGCAGCAGCAGGTGCTGCAGCCGCCCGGCGTAGTCGCCGTCCACCGCGGAGCCGCCGTCCGACCCGGTGCGCAGGCCGCGCAGCGCGCGGACCTGCAGCAACGAGAGGGCGTCGACGTACGGCGACCGGAGCTGCACGGCGCGGCCGAGCACGCGCTTGGAGGCGAGCGGCCACTCGTTGCCGCTGATCTTCAGCACCCACTCCCGGGTGAGGCGCAGCTCGTCGAGCACCATCTCGGCCAGGTCGTCCCGGTCACCGAGCGCGAGGTACTGCGCGGCGATCCGCTCGTCGGTCTTGGCGAGCGACATCTCGACGTTGTCGAGCATGGTCGCGAACAGCGGCCACTCGGCACGTGCCGCGCGCAGCAGCTCGACGTCGCCGGCCGTGGCCAGCGCCGTGCCCAGGCCGAACCAGCCGGCGAGGTTGATGCGGGCCTGCGACCAGGAGAAGACCCAGGGGATGGCCCGCAGGTCGTCGAGCGAGTTCACGGAGAGGCCGCGCTTGGCGGGGCGCGACCCGATGGGCAGCAGCCCGACCTCCTCCAGGGGCGTGACCTGCGCGAACCACTGCGGGAACCCGTCGGCCTTCACCAGCTCGTGGAACCTGGCGCGCGAGGTCGCGTCGAGGGACTCGGCAAGCCCGGCGAACTTGGCCGTCGCGCTCTCGTTGACCGCCTCGACGGACGGCGCGGAGGCCAGCAGCGTCGCCGCGGCGACCTGCTCGATGTGCCGGGACGCGATGACCGGGTCGCCGTAGCGGGCCAGGATGACCTCGCCCTGCTCGGTCAGCTTGAACCGGCCGTCCACCGAGTGCGGCGGCTGCGCGAGCACGGCACGGTTGGCGGGGCCGCCACCGCGGCCGAGCGCACCGCCACGGCCGTGGAACAGGGTCAGCTTCAGGTCGTTGGACCGCGCCCACTCCGCGATGCGCGACTGCGCGTCGTGCAGCGCGAGCGTGGCCGCGACCGGGCCCACGTCCTTGGACGAGTCCGAGTAGCCGAGCATGACCTCGACGCGGCGGCCGTTCTCGGCCAGGCGCTTCTGCACGGCGGGCAGCGTCAGCATCGAGTCCAGGATCGGCACCGAGTTCTGCAGGTCCGCGAAGGTCTCGAACAGCGGGATGGCGTCGATCACCGGCGCGCCGTCGGGGTCGTCCGCGAAGGCGTACGCCGCCAGCTCGTAGACGGCGGCGAGGTGCTCCGGCGCCTGCGTGAACGAGACGATGTAGCGACGCGCGGCCCGCTCGCCGAACCGGCCCTGGATCGCGCCGAGGGCCCGGTAGGTGTCCAGGACCTCGCGGGTGCGGTCGCCGAGCGCGCCGTCCACCCCGAGCTCGCGGATCTCGGCGAGCGCCGCGGCGTGCACCTGCGAGTGCTGCCGCACCTCGAGCTCCGCCAGGTGGAACCCGAAGGTCTGCACCTGCCAGACCAGCCGCTGCAGGTCGCCGTACGCGGCACGCGCCGCGCCGGTCGCCACCAGCGAGTCCTGCACCACGAGCAGGTCCGCCTCGAGCTGCTCCGCGTTCGCGTACGCGAGGTCGGCGTCGCGGGTCCGGGTCGCGGCGATGCGCTCCGCGATCGCCAGCATGACCGCACGGTGCGGCTCGTTCGGCGACGCCTCCTCGGAGCGCCGGGCCACCTCCTCGGAGATGAGCCGGATGCGCCGCCAGAGCGCGTTCAGGTCGGACGACGGCGTGGTGCCCTCGGCGTCGAGCGTCAGCTTGCGCCCGGTCTCGACCGCGAGGCTCTCGAGCGCCGCGAGGGCGTGCTCGGCGGCCAGGCCCGCGGCCTGCCGCGTGATCTCCGCGGTGACGTTCGGGTTGCCGTCGCGGTCGCCGCCGATCCAGGTCCCGAGCTTCACGAACGGCTTGGCCACGGGGGCCACGCGGCCGGCGTCCTCGGCCAGGAGCCAGTCGTCGAGCCGGCGGTACACGTCGCCGAACACGTCCACGAGCACGGCGTCGAACACGCCCATGACCGTCTTGACCTCGTCGATCACGGACGGCTTGCTGGTCCGCACGGGCGCGGTGCGCCACATGGTGTCGATCTCGGCGAGCATGCGCCGCTCGTTCTCGGCGAGGGTCACGCCGCCCAGCCGGCGGCTGTCCCGCTCGGCCAGGAGGTCCGAGATGCGGCGGACGGTGCCGCTGATGGCCCGACGGCGGGCCTCGGTCGGGTGCGCGGTGAGCACCGGCCGGAACTCCAGCTCGCCGAGCCGGCGCAGCGCCTCGTCCCGGCCCACCTCCTCGGTGAGCCGTGCGAACGCCGCGGGGATCGTGTCCTCCAGGACGGCCGGGCCGGTCGTCGTCTCGGCCTCACGGGCGCGCAGCACGCGCACCCGGTGGTACTCCTCCGCGAGGTTCGCGAGGTGGAAGTAGCAGGTGAACGCACGGGCGACCTGCTCGGCGCGCTCCACGGAGAAGGACGCCACGACGTCGGCGGCCTCGTCCAGCGCGTGCGGCGACGGGTCACCGTAGGCGCGGATCGTCAGCTCGCGGAGACGTTCGACGTCGTCCAGCAGGTCCTGCCCCCCGTCCTCGCGGAGAATCCTGCCGAGAAGGCCGCCGAGCAGGCGCACGTCTTCGCGCAGCGGGTCAGGTACCTCGTGCCGGGCGTTGCCGCGGACGGTCTGAGTTGATTCACTCACGGGCTAGAGCCTAGGACGAGATTGCCTTGTGGCGTCCACCGCGTCCGATTGTTGGTCTGGTCATGACCTGGCTCACTCTGGTTGGCTGTCGGCCTGTGACCGGATATGACGCACAGTTCCTCGGTTTCGGCGTCCCGCTCCCCGTCTCCCCGGCCGAGCTGCGCGTCCTCGACTACACCCACTTCTCCGTGCTGCTCGACCCGGTCCGCCGGCTCGCCGCGGCCACGGCGTGCACCATCGACGGCGCCACGCTCCAGGCGCTGCGCCGTTCGGGCCGCTGGCGCCTGGACTCCCGCGTGCCGAGCGGTGAGCAGGCGGGCAGCGAGCTCTACGCGGGCAACCCCCTGGACCGTGGCCACCTCGTGCGCCGTCTCGACCCTGTCTGGGGTGACGCCGAGACGGCCGCGCGGGCCAACCACGACACGTTCACCTACACCAACGCGGCACCGCAGGTGAACAGGTTCAACCAGTCCAAGGAGCTCTGGAACGGGCTCGAGGACCACGTGCTGCGGTACGCCGCGGCGCACGACCACCGCCTCGCCGTCCACACCGGCCCCGTCTTCGCCGCCGACGACCCGCCGTACCGCGGGGTGCGCCTGCCGCGCCTGTTCTGGAAGGTCGTCGCCTGGGTGGACCCGGCCGGGCCGCCCGGCCCCGCCGCCGAAGGCGCCGCCGGCGTCGCACCCGGCGCGCTGCGGGCGACGGCGTTCGTGCTGGACCAGACGCCCCAGCTCGACGACGCCCGGCTGCACGAGATCACCGCCCAGGCCCTGGCCAGGGACGAGATCCCGCCGCTCGGCCCGTTCCGCACCTACCAGGTGCCGGTGCGCGACGTCGCGGCGCTGACCCGGCTGGACCTCGGCCCCCTGGCCGGCGCGGACGTGCTCGCGATGCCGCCCGTGGAGCCGGCGGGCACGCGGCCCACCGACATCACGATCCACCGGCTCCCCCGGGCACGGGCGTGGTCAGAGATCAGGACCCCCGACCAGATCGCCCTGCCCGGCCGCGTACCGCCTACGCCGACCGCCCGTAGGTCTCCAGGAGCCGGAGCCACACCTCGCTGACGGTGGGGTAGGCGGGCACGGCGTGCCACAGCCGGTCGATCGGCACCTCGGCGGTGATCGCGATCGTCGCCGCGTGGAGCAGCTCGGCCACGTCGGGGCCCACGGCGGTGAACCCGACGAGCACCTTGCGGTCCTCGTCGACGACCATGGCGGCCCGGCCGGTGTACCCGTCGGCGTGCAGCGAGGCACCGGCGACGGCGCCCAGGTCGTACTCGACGGACCGCACGCGCAGCCCCGCGGCCTCGGCGGAGGCGGCGGTGTGGCCGACGCTCGCGATCTCGGGGTCGGTGAAGATCACCTGCGGCACGGCGCGCTCGTCGGCCGTGGCGGCGTGCCGGCCCCAGGGACCGACGTCGACGGGCGTGCCGTTGGCGCGGGCGGCGATGGCGTCGCCCACGGCCCGGGCCTGGTACTTGCCCTGGTGCGTCAGGAGCGCGCGGCGGTTGACGTCGCCCGCGGCGTAGAGCCAGCCGTCGCCGACCGGCACGCCGTCGGCGCCGAGCACCCGCAGGGAGTCGTCGACCGCCAGCCAGTCGCCGGGGGTGAGCCCGACGTTCTCCAGGCCGATCGAGTCCGTGCTGGGCCGGCGGCCCGTCGCGACGAGCACCTCGTCGGCGGTGACGTTCGTGCCGTCCGCGAGCGCGACGTGCACCGTGCCCTCGTCGTCACGCCGGACGTCCACCGGCTGGGTGCGCAGGTGCAGCGCCACGCCCTCCGCCTTGAGCGACTCGGCGACGAGGTCGCTCGCGAACGACTCCACGCTGGGCAGCAGCCCGTCGCGGGCGATCAGCGTGACCTGCGCGCCGAGGGCGGCGAACGCGGTGGCCATCTCGGTTCCCACGACACCACCACCGATGACCGCGAGCCGTCCGGGGACGGCCTGGGCCGACGCGGCCTCGCGGCTGGTCCACGGCGTGGCGTCGGCCAGGCCGGGGATCGGCGGGACGGCGGCGCTGCTGCCGGTCGCGACGACCACGGCATGCCGCGCCGTGAGCACGGTCGTGCCGCCGTCGGCGTCCGTCACCTCGACTGTGCGGGTGGCGCTGATCCGGCCGGCGCCGCGGAACAGCGAGATCCCGGCGCTCTGCAGCCAGTCGACCTGGCCGTCGTCGTGCCAGTGGGCCGCGAACGCGTCGCGCCGGGCCAGGACGGCGGCCGTGTCGAGCTCGCCGGTCACCGCGGCGCGGGCGCCGGGCAGGCTGCGCGCGGCACGCAGCGCGGCGGCGTCGCGCAGGAGGGCCTTGGTGGGCATGCAGGCCCAGTAGGAGCACTCTCCGCCCACGAGCTCGCGCTCCACGACGGCGGCGGTCAGGCCGCCCTGGACCACGCGGTCGGCGACGTTCTCACCGACGGGTCCGGCACCGATGACGACGACGTCGTAGGTGTTCTCGGTCATGTCAGCTCTCCTTCTTGATGACGCGGCCCAGGCGCAACGCCGAGACCAGGAAGAAGATTCCGCCGAGCGTGGCGTACCCGGCCAGCGAGGTCAGGGCCGCGTTCGGACCGCCGGCCATCATGAAGAAGCCGGTACCGGCGAACACCGAGATGCCGCCGCTGAGGATCATGGCCCACTGGCCGCCGAGCTTGTAGCGCCGGATCGCGACGATGAGCTGCACGAGGCCGGCGGTGATCGCCCAGACGCCCCAGACCCGCAGCACGGCGGGGATGCCGGAGGTGACGGCGACGCCCAGGCCGATGGCCGTGGCCAGGCTCAGCGCCATGTTGAAGTACAGGCCCACCGTGGGACGCGCGGTCGTCGTGGACCTGAGGTCGGTCACGGCCGCCGCGACGTCGAACAGCGGGTAGAGCACCAGCAGCCCGATCGCGACCGGGCCCAGGCTGCCTCCGACGACGAACAGCAGCGCCGCCCAGACGATCGCGAAGCCGAACCGGACGAAGTACAGCTTCCGCAGCGCTCGGGCCGTGGCAACGGCCGACGCTGATTCCACGGTGGTGGACATGTGAGTTCCCCTCGGTAGCGGCGCGGGCGGGAATTGATCCGCCCGGCCATGTGTCTAGGTAGACTTACTAGTAACTCTACCTACCGGGACAGTACACATCCTCGGGCGTCGAGCGCAAGGGGACGGAGAAAAGGGGCCACGTATGATCACGACCGTGCGCGGATCAATGTCAGACCGCCTGATCGAGGCGGCGAACGAGCTCTTCTACGCGCACGGCCTGCGGGCCGTGAGCGTGGACAAGGTGATCGAGCGCGCCGGCACCACGAAGGTGACGTTCTACCGGCACTTCCAGAGCAAGGACGACCTCGTGGTCGCCTACCTGGAGCACCGGGCGGCACAGGAGCGCGCCGGCGTGGACGGGGCCATCGCCCACGGCGACGGCGACGTCGACGTCTCGTTGCGCCTGATGGCCGACCACACCGGGGCGGCGGCGTGCACCCCCGGCTTCCGCGGGTGCCCGTTCATCAACGCCGCGGCCGAGTACCCCGACCCCGACAGTCCCGTCCGCAAGGTCGTCGACGAGCACCGCGGGTGGTGGGTGCGCGCGTTCGAGCGGCTCGTCGCCCCCCTGGGGCTCGCCGAGCCGGCCGCGGTCGCGGAGGACCTGATGCTCCTCCGCGACGGCGTCATGGTCGCGGGCTACCTCGGCGACCCGTCCCGGGTCGGCGCCTCGTTCCTGCGGAGCTGCCGGGCCGTCGTCGGCAGCGCGCCCCGCGCGGCCGGGGTGTAGCGGCCGGCGTCAGACCTCGTCCTGCCAGCGGTGCCGCGGCGCGTAGCCCAGCACCCGGCGGGCCTTGTCGATGCTCAGCAGCGTCTCGCGCCCCTGCAGCGGACGGCGGACCGGGACGCCGGGGAACTGCTCGGCCACCAGGTCGGCCGAGTCGCGCTCCATCACGGTGTCGTCGTTGGCGATGACGAACGCCTCGAACCCCGTGAAGTCCGCCTCCAGCGCGCGGCGCACCGCCTGCGCCCCGTCGCGACCGTCGATGTAGCCCCACAGGTTCCAGCGCCGGGCCGCGGCGTCGTCCTGCCAGGACGGGAAGCGGGCGTAGTCCTCCGGGCGCATCACGTTGGAGAACCGCAGCGCGGCCACCTTCAGCTCCGGGTCCCAGCGCGTGAAGTGCCGGGCCGTCTCCTCCTCGAGCGCCTTGCCGAGGGAGTAGGTGGACTGCGGCAGCACGTCGTACTCCTCGTCCACCGGGACGTACGGCGGCGGCACGTCGAACGGCAGGCCGAGCACCGTCTCGGAGGAGGCCGTCACGACGTTCCGGATGCCCAGCACCTGGGCGGCCCGCAGCACGTTGTACGTGCTGGGCACGTTGTTGCGGAAGGTCGCGGCGTTGGTGGCCAGGCCGGGCGCGGGGATCGCGGACAGGTGCACGACGGCGTCGGCCGCCCGGCCCTCGTCCACGCCGGACAGGAGCTCGACGACCTGGCCCAGGTCGGTCAGGTCAGCGACCGTGAAGTGACCGGGGCTGCCCTCCGGGGGCGCCACGCGGTCGGTCGCGACCACGTCGTACCCGGAGTCCACCAGGTGCTCCACCACGAACCGGCCGAGCTTGCCGCTCGCTCCCGTGACCACTACCCGCTGCGTCGTCGCCATGCGTCCGATCCTGCCAGGTCGCCCCGGCCCGCTCGACCCCCGGGGGCCGGTCGGGTCAGCCCAGGCGCTCCCGCAGCCACGCGATGTCCGGGGCCATCTCGCCCTTGGTCTCGCAGATGACGGGGGCGCCCGCGGCGGCGATCACGCCCACCAGCAGCTCCTCGGGGATCAGGCCCCGGCCGAAGTTGATGTGCCGGTCCGCGCCCGAGCCGACCTCGTCGCGCGAGTCGTTGGCGTGCACCAGGTCGATGCGGCCCGTGATCGCCCGGATCTGGTCGGCGGCCGTCGCGAGGTCGATGCCCCCGGCCCACGCGTGGCACGTGTCGAGCGTGAAGCCGACGGCGTCGCCGCCGTTCGCCGCGGTCACCGCGGCCCAGAGCTGCTCGATGCGCTCCAGCCGGCGGGCCATGGAGTAGTCGCCGCCCGCGGTGTTCTCGATGAGCACCGGGACGTCGGTCTCCAGCGCGTCGATGGCCTTGCGCCAGTTGTCGAAACCCTTGGCCGGCTCGTCGTTCGCGGTGACGTGCCCGCCGTGCACCACGACGCCCTTGGCGCCGATCGCCGACGCGCCGTCCATGATCTGCTGCAGCAGCTTGCGGCTCGGGATCCGGATGCGGTTGTTGGTCGACGCCACGTTGATGACGTACGGCGCGTGCACGTAGAGGTCCACGTCGGCCGCCGCGGCGTCGGCCCGGAGCGCCTCCGCGCCGCCCTCGTAGGGCAGGTCGGGGACCTTCCAGGCCTGCGGGTCGCTGAGGAACACCTGCACCGCGTCCGCGTCGAGCGCCTTGGCCGCCCCGATCGCGTCGGCCAGGTCAACGTGCGCGCCGATTCTCACCATGGGGCCACCCTAGGACGGCTCACCGACATCGGCGGCGGCAGCGCGGGTCAGCCCAGCCGCTTGACCCCGTACTGGGAGACCTCGAGCAGGTTCCCGTCCACCGCGAGCAGCATCGTGTCCGGCTTCGGGGTGAGGAGGTGCGACGACGTCCCGTCCCAGACCAGCTCGCCCGAGGCAGCGTCGAGCGACACGAGCCCCTGGTCGCCGCTCCCGCTCTCCAGGAGCATCAGCACCGACTGCCCGTCGGTGAAGGCCTGGGACACGTAACTGCTCTCGTACGACCAGTCGTACAGGCTGCCCTGCGTGCGCCACGTCCAGCGGACCGCGCCCGTGTCGAGGTCCAGCCCACGCACGCCCCCGGCCCAGGTGGTGGTCACCACCGTCCGGTCCACCTGGGCGAGGAACTGGGCCGTGCCGTCCCGCACCGCGACGTCCCAGCGCTCCGTCCCGTCCGCCGCGTACGAGCGCAGCCGTCCCCCGGGCGGTTCCGTCGAGAGGAGCGTGGCCGAACCGGGATCGTCGGTGGTCTGCGGGCGGTTCAGGGTCCCGGCGACCTTTCGGACCGCCTCACCGTCCGGGGAGTAGAGGGCGCTGTCCATCCTGCCGTCGTACCGCTGGGCGATCGTCTGCGCGACGTACCCGCCCGTGTCGAGGCCGGCCACCGCCGCGAAGCCCGGCACGCCCTCCATCATCAGGACGGCGCCGTCCGCGGTGACGCCGGCCCGGAAGCCGCACCCCCACACCTGGACGAGGCCCGGCTCGATCCGCGCGCCGAACCCCTCGGGGTCGAGGTGCTCGCCGGACCGCACGATGTCGTCCGCCCGGTCCCAGGGCAGGAGGGGCCCGGCGCGGCAGCCCTCGGCCGCCATCGCCCGGAAGGGGACGACGACGCTCCAGCGCTCCGCACCCGTCCGGGCGTCCTCCGCGCGCAGCAGCAGGTCCCGGCCGGCCGCGACCGTCCCGCTGCACTCCCCCTCGTCCGGGCACTGGGCGCCGTTCCCGTCCGCCGGCTCGGGCCCGATCCGCCGGGCACGCAGCACGGTCCCGTCCGGGCCGGGCCGCGCGTACCCGTACCGCTCCTCGTCCCCGGCGTCGAGCGTGCGGGGCGCGGAGGGCACTCCGTCGGGCCCCACGGTGAAGGCCTCGCGCCCGGCCCCGGAGCCCTGGAGGCAGACCAGGACGTCGGTCTCAACCTCCGACCAGCCCAGATAGCCGGTCGGCCCGCAGTCCGGGTCCTCGCCGAGCGGTACGGTCCACCCCTCCTCGCCGGTGGACGCGTTCAGGGCCAGCAGCCCGTCGTAGGACTCGAACGCCAGGTAGGGGCCGAGGGCGGCGACCTGGTTGCCCTCCCCCTGCACGAACGCGCGGCGCGAGCCGACGGCGCCGGCCCACGCCCACACCTCGTGGAGCGGCGCCGACACGTCCACGACGCCGCCGCGCACGGACCTGATCTGCTCGGCCCGCGCGGCGTCGCGCACGCCGTCGACGACGAGCCCGGTGCCCAGCACCGCCGCGACCACGACGGCGCCCACGAGCGTGCGCCGTCGCCAGACCGTGGCCCGTGCCGGGTCGTCCGCCGGGCGTGCCCCTCCGGCCGCCGGCGGGGCCGGCGACGCGGCGCGGTGTCCCTCGTCGTCCACCAGGTCGAAGACGACAGCGTCGTCGTCGTCCGCGTGACGAGCCATACCACCGAGCGTATGCCGCACGGGCCGTCCGCTCACCCAGAGCGCCGGCCGCCCGCGCCGCCCCGTCAGCCCAGGCCGCGGACACCCGACGGCGTGACCTCCAGCAGGTGCCCGTCCACGGCGACGAGCGACGTGTCGAACCCCTGGTACATGCCGCCGGTGACCGCCGCGTCGCCGTGCTGCTCCCAGACGACCTCGCCCGAGGCCGCGTCGAGCGCCACCAGGCCGCCGCCGCCGGAGCCGTTCTCGGTGAGCAGCAGCACCGACTCGCCGTCCGTGAACGTGCGGGACACGTAGAGGTCCTCGGGGTACCGGCCGTCGGCGCCGTCAGCGCCGTCCCACACCCAGCGCGTCTCGCCGGTCGCGGCGTCCAGGCCCCGCACGTCCCCGGCCCCGGTCATGACGAGCATCGTCCCGGCCACCTGGGCGAGGAAGAGCTGACCGCCGAAGCCCGTCGTAGCGTCCCAGCGGGGCGTCCCGTCGGTCTCGTAGGCCCGCAGCCGCGGGCCGGCCGGGTCCATGGCCAGCAGCACGCCGGGACCCTCGCCGTCCGTCACCCCCGGCTCCAGGGCGTGCCCCTCGATCTCGCCGACGACGGCGCCGGCGCCGTCGTACAGGACGGTCCGCACCATGCCCTCGAAGGTGAACCCGGTGTACCCGCCCGAGACGAGGCTGGTCACACCGCCCGTCCCCGGCTCGATGTCCGTGCCGAGCGGCACCCCGCCCGGGGTGACGGCGGTCTCGATGCCGCAGCCGTAGAGCTGCACGAGGTCGGCGCCGATCCGCGCGCCGAAGACCCGCGGGTCGATCATCTGCGCGAGGTCCACGGCGCTGCCCGCGCCGTCCCAGGTCGAGCCGAGCCAGTTGTTGCACTGGTCGGCCCGGGTGGCCCGGAAGGGGACGACCGTGCTCCAGCGCTCGACGCCCGTGACGGCGTCCTCCGCGCGGAGCGCGAGGTCCTGGCCGTCCACCACCGTGCCGGAGCACTCGCCCGTGTCCGTGCACCGCGCGTCGCCCAGGTCCACGGCCGACCCGGGTCCCGCCCGCCGGGCGCGCAGCACGGTGCCGTCGGGCCCGGGCCGGGGCAGCCCGAACCGGTCGGTGTCCGCGGCCGGGAGCTCCCGGCGGGCCGAGACGACGCCGTCGGGCCCGACCGTCGTGACCGCCCGGTCCGCACCGGAGCCGTCCAGGCACACCAGGGACGGCGTGGTCGTCCGGGCCCAGCCCGCGGCCCCGAACGGGCCGCAGTCCGGGTTCTCCCCCAGCGGCACGGTCCATGCCTCCTCGCCCGTCGCCGGGCGCAGCGCGACCAGCTCGCCGTCGGACTCGAACACGAGGACGTCGCCGAGCACGGCCACCTCGTTGCCGCGCCCCTCGTCGATCGCCGCCCGGGACCCGACCAGGCCCTCCCACCGCCACGTCTCCGCCAGCGGGCCGGACACGTCCCCGACGCCGCCGCTGACGTCGCGCATCCGCTCCATCCGCGCGCCGTCGCGCGCGCCCTCGACGGCCAGCCCCGTCCCGAGCACGACGGCGAGCACCGCGGCGACCGGGACGAGGACGCGCAGCCGCCCGTTCGACGTGCCGCCCGCATCGGAACCGGCGCCGCCCTCGCCGGCTCCGGCGCCGCCCTCGTCGTCGTCCGGGAGGGGCAGGTCGCCGGAGCCGGACCGGGGGACGGGCGCCGCGGACCCCGCGCCGTCGTCGACCAGATCGAAGACGAGCCGACCGCCATCGCCCGGTTCTCGCGCCATGAGGTCGAGGGTATGCCGGAGCCGCCCGCGGCTCACCCGAGACCGCGGATGCCCACCGACCCGACCTCCATCAGGTGCCCGTCCACCGCGATCAGGTCGCCGGTGACCCCCTGCCGCACGACGTCGCCGTCGTGCGGGTCGAGCGTGGTGCCCGGCCCGCCCCCGGCCTCGTCCCAGACCACCTCGCCGGTGCCCGCGTCGAGCGCCACCATGCCCCGCGCCACGCTGCCGTTCCCCTCGGCCAGCAGGAGCACGACCTCGCCGTCGGTGAACGACTGGACCACGTAGGCGGTGCCGAAGTAGCCGCCCTCGGCCGTCACGTCCGGGTCCGAGCCGTCCCAGGTCCACCGCTCCTCGCCGGTCGCCAGGTCCAGACCCCGGACCGTCCCCGCCCCGGTGGTGATCACCGCCGTCTCGCCCACCTGGGCGAGGAACTCCTGCCCGCCGGACTGGAGCGCGATGTCCCAGCGCGCGGTCCCGTCGGCCTCGTGGGCCGACAGGCGACGCCGCGGCTCGTCGATCGCGAGCAGGGTGGCCGGGCCGGTCTCGTCCGTGGACTTCGCGGTGATCACGTACCCCGTGACCTCGCCCGTGGTCGCGCCGTCGGCGTCGTACAGGAGCGTGCGGGTCACGTCGTCCCAGGTCATCCCCAGGTATCCGCCGGAGTCGAGCCGCCCCACCACGCTCGCACCCGGTTCGAGGCGGCTGCCGAGCAGCGCCCCGGACGACGTGACGGCGGCCTGGACGCCGCAGCCCTCCACGTTCACGAGGTCGGCCCGGACGCGGGCGCCGAAGGCCTCGGGGGCGAGCTGCCCGCTGAGGTGGATGCGGTTCTCCGAGCTGCCCCAGGCCGCGCTGAACGTGCTGGTGCACTGCCCCGCCTCCGTGGTGCGGAACGGCACGGTCACGCTCCAGCGCTCCTCGCCCGTGACGGCGTCCTCGGCGCGCAGCACCAGGTCTCGCCCGTCGACGATGCGCCCGGTGCAGTCGCCCGACTCGTCGCACCGGACGTCCTCGGCCAGCGGCGTCTCGGGCCCGACGCGCCGCGCGCGGAGCACCGTCCCGTCCGGCCCGGTGTGCGGCTGCCCGTACCGGGCGGCGTCCGCGTCGGAGAGCAGGCGCGGGGCCGACGTCGCGCCGCCGGCCCGCACCACGACCACCTCGGTCTCGCGCCCGCGCTCCTGGAGGCACACGAGCGCCGGCGTCCGCGGGTCGTCCCACACCGGCGACACCGTGGGGCCGCACTCCGGGCCCGGGCCGAGCTCGACGGTCCAGGACTCCTCGCCCGTGGCCGGGTCCAGCGCGACCAGCTCGCCCTCCGACTCGAACACCAGTTCGCCGCCGAGCACCGCGACGTCGGTCATGCCCTCGCCGAGGTCGACCTTGCCCCGCCACGCCCAGGTCTCGTCGAGCGGTGCGGACAGGTCCGCGACGCCCCCGGGGACGTCGCGCATCCGCTCCATCCGGGCGGCGTCGCGCGTGCCGTCGACCGCCAGGCCCGTGCCCAGCGCCACCGCGAGCAGCGCCAGGAGCGGCGCCGCGCGGCGCCACGTCACGACCTGGCCGCCCGACGGCGCCGTCCCGTCCGCCCAGGCGCCGTCGCCACCGGGCCGGCCGTCGGGGTGCTCCGGACCGTCCGGACCGTCCACCCGGGTCGCCCCCGGCAGCACGCCCGGCTCGGCCGCGTCGTCGTCGACCAGGTCGAAGACGTACGCGGCGCCCTCGTCCGGCTCGCGCGCCATGCGGCGAGCGTAACGCCGCCCAGGGCCTCGGATCAGCCCCTCGCGGGAGGTCATCCGAGGCCGGCGAGGCCCTCCGGACCGACCTCCACGACGTGTCCGTCCACGGCGACGGCGGAGCCCGCGAGCGGCGCGTCCCAGACCTGCTCGCCCGTGCCGAGGTCGAGCGCCACGAGCACGCCCGGGCCGGTTCCTTCCTGTCGCTGGTGCTCCAGGACCACGGTCTCGCCGTCGGTCAGCGTGCGGTAGCGGGACAGGCCCGCCATGTCACCGCTCTCCCAGGACCAGAGCTCCTCGCCCGTGTCCCGGGCCAGCCCGACCACCGTGGCCCCGCGGTCCGCGACCACCACGTCGCGGCCGACGAGCAGGATGCTCTGGCTGTTCAGGTCCTTCCAGGCCACCGAACCGTCCTCGCGCACCGCCACGAACCCGTAGCCGCCCGACCGGGTCGTCACGAACCAGAGGTCGTCGGGGGCGTCGGGGGACATGCTCCCGCCTCGCAGCCAGCCGTCCAGGGTGCGCAGGACCTTCCCCGCGCCGTCCACGACGACGGTCTGCATGGGGTCGGACTCGACGCCGAAGAGGTCCGGGCCGAGCTCGGTCACCCAGCCGTGCGTGGGCAGACCGGTGCCGACGTCGATCTGGACCTCTTCGGCGTCGGGGTCGGTCGCGAGGTCGAGCCGGACGCCCCGCGTCGACAGCGCGCCCCAGATGCCGCAGCCGTCCACGGTGACGCTCTCGGCACTGGTGTAGACGGTGACCTGGTCCGCGTCGACGCTCCCCTGCTCGAGCTCGTTGCCCACCTGCTGACAGTTGATCGTGTCAGCGGGCGCGAACTCGACGGTGCTCGTCCACCGCTCGGCCCCGGTCGCGGCGTCCTCCGCGGTGACCAGCACGTCGCGCCCCTGGGTGAGGACGGACGGCGTGCAGGCGCCCAGGTCGCACACCGCCTCCTCGGCGGCGTCACCGGTCCGGACCACCCGCACCGCCGTGCCGTCCGGCCCGGGGAAGATCTGCTCGCCGTCCGCCAGGTCCGCCGATCGGGTCCGGGTGGCGCCGTCCGGCGCGATCGTCAGCACCTCGCGCGCGTCCGCCGGACCCTGCACGCACACCAGCGCGTCGGCCGACACCGACGCGTCGTAGCCGGACGGCCCGCACACGGGGTTCGCGGCCACGGGCACCCGCCAGGCGACCTCGCCCGAGCCCGGGTCGACGGCCACGACGTCCTCGAACCCGACGCGGGCGGAGTCGCCCGTCCCGACGTCCTGGACGTAGCGCTGTGCGGCGCCCGGGGGCACCACGAGCAGCCCGTCCATGGTCACGAGCTGCAGGTCCACGAACGTCTGGCTCCCGTCCGGGGCAGGGACGTCGAACGGCACGGTCCAGGCCTTCGCGAGCGCGTCGTCGAGCGAGGTCACCCCGATCGGCGAGGTGCGCATGAGGTCAGCCCGACGGTCGTCGCGCACCAGGTCGACGGCGGTGACGCCCACCGCCACGACAGCGACCGCCGCGACGGCGACCAGCCAGGTTCGCCGTGAGAGGCGGGGCAGCCGGGGCGCGCGCCGGCCGGGGGAACCGTCCGGGTCCGCGCCGCTCTCCTCGCTACCCGCGTCCGGCCCGGTGTGCAGCTCGAAGACGATGGGTTCCTGCTGGTCAGGCCGCGACATGGCCGGAGCCTACTCGCGGTGCCCGCGAGTCAGCCGAGACCCACCACACCCTGCTGGGTGATTTGTGCGACGTACCCGTCCACGCTGATCACCTGCGTGTAGGGCGTGTCCTGCCCGACCTCCCAGCGCACCGAGCCGTCGCGGACGTCGATCGCGAGCAGCCGCAGCCCCGAGGACTCGCCCGCAGGGTCCGCGGACGCCGGGAACAGCACGGTGTCGCCGTCCGTGTAGGCCCCGAAGATCATCGACTCCACGGTCCAGGCGTTGCCGTGCGTGGAGAGGACGTCGGGGTCGACGGTCCAGCGCTCCGCGCCGGTGCCGAGGTCGATCCCGTGCACCTCGCCCTCCTCGTCCATTACCACGGCGGTACCGGACACCCGGGCCAGCACCGCGACGACGGCGAGGTCGGGCACGGTCCAGAGCACCTCCCCGGCGTCCTTCGCGTCCGTGGACACGGCGCTCGTCCGCGTGCCCACGCGGGTCAGCAGCAGCCCCGGGTCCCGGCCGTCGGTGGCCCACGGCACGAGGGCCCGGCCGTCGAGGGTCACCGCGCCGCCGTCCGGGAGGTGCACCGCGTCGCGGGGCGTGCCGTCGGCGGCGGGCTCCGGTGCCGGCTGCACCCAGCCGCCGTCGGGCAGGGCCGCGAACGAGGCGGTGTCCAGGCCGCCGGCCGGGGCGTCCGCGGGGTCCTCGGGATCGTCGAGCCGCGTGCCGTCGAGCAGGAGCGCGGCGGATACGCCGCAGCCCTGCACCTCCAGGACGCCGTCGAGCAGGGTCCAGCCGAGGGCGCCGGCGACGTCCAGCTTCGGCGCGTTGTCGTCGTAGGTCACGCAGCTCTCGGGCAGCGGGGCGCCGAACGCGACGGTCTCGCTCCAGCGCTCCGTGCCGGTGGCGGCGTCCACCTCGCGCACCACCAGGTCGGGCGCCGTGAACCCCTTCGGGAGGTGGGCGGCGCCCATCTTGTCGACCACGACGGGGCGCGGCTCCGGCACCTTGCCCGTGAGCTCGAACGTGATCAGCGCGCCGTCGGCGGACGGGGCGACCACGGCGCCCTCGTCGAGCTCGCGGCTCGCCGTCGCGCCGTCCGGCTGGATGACCGTCACCTCCTGGGGGTCGTCACCGGAGCTGACGCAGACCAGGGGGTCGGCCGGTGCGGCGGACACCGGGCCGCCCACGCCGAGCCGCCCCGTCGGGCCGCAGTCCGGGTACTGCCCCACGTGCACGGTCCAGCGCACCTCGCCCGTGGCCGGGTCCACGCCGCGGACCTGTTCGCCCTCGACGACCGCGAGGAGCCCCGGCATCTCGACCAGGGTCGCCGAGATCGGGTTCTCCAGGTCCAGGGACCACTGCTCGGTGGGCTGCTCCGCCAGGCTCCGCACGCCGCCCGGGGCGGCCAGCAGCGCCTGGTGGCGCAGCCGGCCGTCGACCAGCACGCCCGCCACGACCGCCAGCACCACGACGGCCGCCGTGCCGCCCGCCAGCAGCACCTTGCCCCGGCGAGTCGTCGGCAGCCGACGACGGACGGCCGCCCCGCCCCGCCGCGCCGTCCGCCCGACCGCGGTGCGGGCGCCCGCGAGCGCCACCGCGACCCGTCCGGGCT
The DNA here is from genome assembly GCF_042728455.1 of Promicromonospora sp. NPDC060204. Taxonomy (NCBI): domain Bacteria; kingdom Bacillati; phylum Actinomycetota; class Actinomycetes; order Micrococcales; family Promicromonosporaceae; genus Promicromonospora; species Promicromonospora sp. NPDC060204. Next base: position 6,800 of record NZ_JBHWZO010000082.1, on the reverse strand, counting down.
CCCGCGGTGCCGGCTCTCCGTCCGGGTCGGCCGCGGTGCCGTCGTCGTCGGGGTCGGCGCCGTCAGGACGGGCGCCGTCGGGGCCGGCAATCCTGCCGGACGCGCCCGGGACCTCGTCGATCAGGTCGAAGGTGTGCACCTTGTCGGGGTCGGAGCTCCCGGGCGCGGCGGAGTCGGGCTGGGTGCGTTCGGTCACGCCCCGAGGGTAGTGCCCCGGTCCGTGGCCAGGGCCGATCTCCACGTGACCCGGCCGCCGGTCTGCATCAGCGCGCCCCGGTAGGCACGCTCGCTGAGCAGCACGGCGCCCAGCGTGGTGACCACGAGGACGAGGAGCGACACGAGCGGCTCCCACCAGAGCGCGTCGCCGTTGAGCACCCGCACGGGCATCGACACGATGGACGCGGGCGGGATGTAGGACAGGACCCGTTCGAGCACGCCGTCGGCCGAGAACGTCACGATGTAGACGCCCATGAGCAGCATCATCAGCGGCGTCGTCGTGTACTGGAGGTCCTCGGTGCGGGACGCGAGCGAGCCCGCGACCGCGTACAGGGCCGCGACGGCGACGAAGCCGACGGTGAAGAACACGACGAACCAGATCATCGTGGCAGTCATCGCGGGCAAGGCGGCCGAGAGGTCGGTGAACGAGAGCCCGACGAGCCCGACGGCGGCCAGCAGGAGGTTCTGGGCCAGCGCGATCACGGAGCTGCCGATGATCTTGCCCGCCAGGAGCTGCCGCAGTGGGACGGCGGTCGCGATGATCTCGACCAGCCGGGACTGCTTCTCCTCGATGACGCTGCCCGCGATCATCGCGCCCGAGCCGACCGCGCCCGTGAAGAACAGGAACGCGAGCACGAACCCCGCGAGGAACACGACCTGCGGGTCCACGGGGTTGCCGTCGAGGCGCTGGGTCTCGATCTCGCTGCCTGCCGTGAGGGCCTCGATGGTGGTGCCGGCGCCGGTCGCGCGGTCGGTCATGACCTGGTCGCGCACGGTGGTGCCGAGCAGGCCGGCGAGGTCGCCGTCGGGCTCGCGCCACCCGGAGAGGGACCAGCCGGACCCGCCGTCGGAGGTGAGCCAGGCATCGGCGGTCTCGTCCTCGAGGGCGGCCTCGGCGGCGGCCGTGTCGGCGACCGGGACGACGTCGAGCTCGATGTTCTGGTCCGACGCCGCCGCCTCGTCGCGGGCCGACTCGACGGCCGCGAGCGCGGCGTCGTCCCCGGCCACGACGGCGACGTCGAACGACTCGGTGCGCCCGTCCATGTACGCGCTGAAGCCGACCAGCCCGCCGATCATCGCGACGGTGATCGCGAGGCCGAGCAGGAATCCCTTGTTGAGCGCCCGCACCACGATCTCGCGGGTCGCCACCAGCATCCATGCGCTCGTCATGAGGTCACCTCGCGGTAGATCTGGGCCAGCGTGGGCCGCACCGGGGAGAACTCCTGGACGGCGCCCCGGTCCAGGGCCGCCGTCAGGAGGCGGGTCGCCGCGGCGTCGTCGAGCACCTCGACCAGGGCGGACGACCCGTCCACGTCGACGGCGAGCACGCCGGGCACGCCGCGCACGAAGCCGGCGTCGCCGGACAGGACCAGCCGGTGCCGGGTCACGCCCTGGGCGCGCAGGCCGTCGGGGGTGCCGTCCGCGAGGAGGCGGCCCCCGCCCAGGATGACGAGCCGCTCGCACAGCCGCTCCACGAGGTCGAGCTGGTGCGAGCTGAACAGCACGGGGACGCCGCGCCGGGTGTGCTCGCGCAGCAGGTCGGCCATGGCGTCGACGGCGGCGGGGTCGAGCCCGCTGAACGGCTCGTCGAGCACGAGCGCCTTGGGCTGCCCCATGACGGCCGCGACGATCTGCACCCGCTGCTGGTTGCCGAGCGACAGCTTCTCCACGTGGTCCTTCGCCCGGCCCGCGAGCCCCAGCCGGTCGAGGTGCTCCAGCACCTCGCGGCGGGCGGCGGGGGCGTCGATGCCGCGCAGCCGCGCCAGGTAGACGAGCTGGTCGAGCACGGGCTGCTTGGGGTAGAGGCCGCGCTCCTCGGGCATGTAGCCGAACTCGCGGCGGTCGTGGCGGGTGACGGGGGCGCCGTCGAACAGGACCTCGCCGCTCGTGATCGCCAGGACGCCCATGATCATCCGCATGGTGGTGGTCTTGCCGGCACCGTTGCCACCGACGAACCCGGTGAGCAGGCCCGACGCCGCGGTGAAGCTCACGCCGTCCACCGCCCGCCGGGGTGTGTCGCCCGAGGCGAACACGCGGGTCAGCTCCCGTACCTCCAGATCGCTCATGGCCCTCACGCTAGAGGCCCGGCGCAGCCCGCGGGATCCACCGGAAGTCGGACCCGCACTCCCCCGTTGGGCGGGGCGGCGGGGCGGGCCTGGTCGGTGATCGGCGAAATGTCAGGAAGTCGGTATTCCGAGTTGCCGATCTTGCGACATTCTGCCGACCAAGCACCCCGGCGCGCGGGCTTTGATCTGGTATTACACGTTCCGGTTGCCGTCGTCGTTCTGCCACGTATTGTCCCGTCCGGAACGCCGCTCGGAACAAGGGCGGCCCTGAACTGTTCGAATGCCCGTCCGCGGAGAAATGTGCAAGGCACTCCGCCGGACGAACGGCCGTCCGGCCCCTCGGGGCGGAGCGTCGTGGCAGAGGGGCACCGGGCAACATCTGAACCGCAGGGGGAGCGAAGCGTGCGCAAGCGTTTGTTCGTCACAGGAACGGCCGCGGCCTTGGTGCTGACGGCCGGGATCATGGGTGCCGTCGCCGTGCAGCCGGCCGGCAAGGACCAGAACCGGCTGACGTCGGCGGGGCCTACGTCGGCCGACACCCTCCAGGGGCTGCCGCCCATGATGCTGAAGCGTGAGCCCGCGGCCGGGTCCGGCGAGAACGGGACGGTCGACGTGCACGGCAAGCCCGCGCCGCAGAAGAACCCGTTCACGTACACGCCGCCGCCGGCGCAGGAGAGCACGCCCGGCGGCACAGGGAAGACCTACGAGCCGCCGGCGAGCGACCGCCCGGTCGCCCCGGGCCCGGACGTCAACCCCGGCGCGGGCAACCCCGTGCCGCCGGCCCCGCCGACCACGAGGCCCACGCCGAAGCCGACCGACCCGCCGACGCAGAAGCCGACGCCGCGGCCCACGCCCACGCCGACCCCCACGCCGACACCGACGCCGACACCCACCCCGGAGCCGACGCCCGAGCCGTCCGAGCCGCCGCCGTCGGAGGAGCCCACGCCGGAGCCCTCCGTCGAGCCGACGTCGCGGCCGACGCCGGAGCCGACGCCGGAGCCGACGCCCGAGCCGACCCCGGAGCCCTCGGCGGAACCGACCCCGGAGCCGTCGACGAGCCCGTCGCCGGAACCCTCGGCGAGCCCTTCCGCGGAATAGGCCGAATAGTCCATTTCTGGCGTTTATGCCGGACCGAAGAATGCGCGCGACGCGCTTTCTTCGCCTACCCCGTCATCTGGCCCGAAACCCGCCCTGTTTCGGGCCAGATGACTGGGTAGAAGCGCACTTCACTCGGGCAGACCAGGCCGGCTCAGACCAGGCCCAGGCGGTGGGTCAGGACCACGGCCTGCACGCGGTCGCGCAGGTGCAGCTTGGACAGCACGTTCGAGACGTGCGTCTTGACCGTCGCCTCACCGAGGAACAGCGTCGACGCGATCTCCGCGTTCGACAGCCCGGTGCCGACCAGCTCCAGCACCTCCCGCTCGCGCGGGGTGAGGAGCGCGAGCCCGGCGGGCGCCGGCTTCGCCGTCTGGCGCGGGGCGCCCACGGTGCCCGACGACGGCCGTTCCCCCGCCACCATCTGCTCGATCACCCGCCGCGTGATCTGCGGGGCCAGCAGCGCGTGCCCGGCCGCCACGGTCCGCACGGCCTCCACGAGGTGCTCCGCGTCCGAGTTCTTCAGCAGGAAGCCCGAGGCGCCGGCCGCGAGGCCGTCGAACACGTACTCGTCGTGGTCGAACGTGGTCAGCACCAGCACCTTGGCCAGGTCCTCGGTGACGATGCGGCGGGTGGCCTCGATGCCGTCCATGACGGGCATCTGCACGTCCATGAGCACGATGTCGGGGCGCAGCTCGCGCGTCAGCTCGATCGCCGTCGCGCCGTCGCCGGCCTCGCCGACCACCTCGAGGTCGTCCTCCACCGAGAGGATGAGGGAGAAGCCGGAGCGGACCAGCGCCTGGTCGTCGACCAGCAGCACGCGCGTCATCCGGCCGCCTCGGTCCGGGCGGCGGGTCGGGCGGTGGGCCGCGCGGCGGGCCGCGCCGCGGGCTGCACGGCCGGCGGGGCCTCCGGAGCGGGCAGCGGCAGCCGCACGCGCACGCGGTACCCACCGATCGCCCGTGGCCCGATCTCGACCACGCCCCGGTGCGTCGAGACGCGCTCCCGGATCCCGAGCTGGCCGAGCCCCGAGCCGGACGTCCCGTGGCGGGGCCTGCCGTCGTCGAGCACCTCCACCTCCGCGTAGCCGTGCGCGAAGCGCTCGTCCGCCAGCGCCTCCGGGCCGCGGACCACGCGGAGCGTGACCGTCGCGGACCGGGCCGTCGAGTGCTTCCGCACGTTCGCCATCGCCTCCTGGGCGGTGCGGTAGAGGCTCAGCCCCATGGGATCAGGCACGTCGCGGGCCGCGCCGGGCGGCTCCTCGACCTGCCGGTACGTGGTGTCCAGCCCGTCGTCCTCGGCGGCGGCCAGCGCCGGGAGGTCGGCCAGCCCGGGTTCGGGCGCACGGGAGGCGCCGTCCGACCCGGCGGGCGCGCCGTCGGGCACGGTGCGCAGGGTGCCCACCAGGTTCCGCATCTGCGTGACGCCCTCGCGCGACTCGCGCTCGATCGTGGCCAGGGCCTCGGCCGCCCGGGCGGGGTCCCGGTCCAGCACGCGGCGCGCGGCGGCCGCCTGGATGCCGATCACCGACACGTGGTGCGCGACGACGTCGTGCAGCTCGCGCGCGATCCGCACCCGTTCGGTGACCACGGCCTGGTCGGTGAGGGCGGCCGCCTGCCGCTCGATCGTGACCGCCTGGTCGGCGAGAAGCTCCCGGCGGCGCGCAGCGTTCCACTGCATCTGCCCCGCCAGCACCGCGCCGCCGAAGAACGCGATGTTCATGATCACCTGGTACACCGCACTGGCGAGGTACGGGTCCACCTGGCCGGGCCAGTCGGCCGGCGTCGGAAACTCCTCCAGGAGCGTCTCGATGCCCTGCTGCACCGCGAACATCCAGGCGATCCAGCCGAACATGACCATGGTGCACGCGCTGACCACGATGAGCATCGCCCGCCGGTCGCGCGCCCAGGCCACTGCGGTGAACATCGCGACGAAGTACATGATCTGCATCGGCATGAGCATCGTGATGGGCGGGATGGTCAGCCCGAGCGCGAGCCACGCCGCGTACACCAGCACCAGCGACACCAGCGGATAGCGGCGCCGCCACGCCAGCGGCACCGTGCTGGCCACCCCGAGCACGAAGACCAGCCACAGCGGCACGTCGACGCCCTCGAAGAGGCCCATGCTGTGGCCGAGCTCGATCGAGAGCGCCGCGAAGATCGCGAAGCCGGCGCCCAGCAGCAGGTCCCGGCGGTAGGCGTCGCGCCCGGCGGGCACCCGCTCCCAGTCGGAGTCGACGCCGAACCAGTCGGCCAGCCGGCCGGCGGCGCTCCGGGCGCGGCCGGACGGCGCGTCGGGTCGCCGGGCAACGGCGCGACGGGCATCGGCGTCGGCGTCGGGGCGCCGCGCGCCGGCGTCAGAGCGCCGGGAATCCGGCTGAGGTGGGGCTACGGCCATGCCCCCAGCGTAGGAAACCGGGGGCACGACCGCTTCCACCTGAAGGCGGAGACGGGCATCCCGGACGATGATTGCTGGACACGGCCGGCACGGTGACGCAAGGTGGCGGAGCACCGGCTGACGCGACGTGGCGGAGCGCCGGCCCGACGAAGGGAAGTCCTCGCATGACGTTCTGGATCTGCAGCACCTGCGGTGTGGAGCACGAGTCCCGGCCCGAGGTGTGCGCCGTCTGCGCCGACGAACGCCAGTGGGTGCCCGCCGACGGCCAGCGCTGGACCACGCTGGAGGAGCTCGCGGCCGCGGGAGAGAGCGTCGCGGTCGAGGAGCTGGAGCCCGACCTGTACGGCCTGAACACGGTGCCCGACGTCGGCATCGGGCCCACCGCGAAGATCGTCCGGACCGCGGCGGGCAACCTCATGTTCGACGTCCCCGGCTACGTGGACGACGCCGCGGTGGACGCCGTGCGCGAGCTCGGCGGGCTGGCGTTCATCGTGGCGAGCCACCCGCACATGTACGGGGTGCAGGTCGAGTGGAGCCGCCGCCTCGGCGGGGTGCCGATCCTGGTCAGCGAGGCCGACGCCGGCTGGCTCGCCCGGACCGACGACGCCGTCGAGCTGTGGAAGGGCGACCGCGAGATCCTGCCGGGCGTGACGCTCAGCCAGCCGGGCGGGCACTTCCCGGGGTCCGCGGTGGCGCACTGGGCGTCGGGCGCGGCGGGCAAGGGCGTGCTGCTGAGCGGCGACACCATCTTCGCCAACCCCGACCGCACGTCGGTGTCCTTCATGCGCAGCTACCCGAACCGGATCCCGCTGTCGGGCCCGGTCGTGCGGCGCGTGGCGCACCACGTGGCGCGCTTCGAGTTCGACCGGCTCTACAACAACTTCCGGGGCGTCATCCCGGTCGACGCCCGCGACATCGTGCTGCGTTCGGCGGACCGCCACGCGGCCTGGACCAACGGCGACTTCGACCACCTGACATAACCCCGCACGTGTCAGACGTACAGGTCACCGGGGTGACCTGTACGTC
>NZ_JBHWZO010000081.1:0-23590 GCF_042728455.1 Promicromonospora sp. NPDC060204 | reverse complement strand
TCACCTTGGTGACCCGGGCTTCCGTGCTCTTTGTCGCCTAGGCGACCTCGTCCTGAGGCAAGCCCAGCCAGCTGTGCCAGCCCGTGTGCAGCACCAGCCACGCCATGAGGCCGTACCCGGCCTGGCCGGGGTAGGTGCCGCCACCCTGCGCGAGGTCGGCCAGCCACTGCTCGTGCTGCGCCAGCGGCGTGTAGGTGTCGACGTACGGCACCCGGCGCCGGCTGGCGACGTCGGCGAACGCGTCGGAGAGCTCCGCGATCCGGTCGCCCTCCGCGGGCGCGCCGGGCGGCGGCCCGACGACGAACGCCGCCGTGCGGTTCGCGTCCGCGACGTCGAGGATGTTCGCCAGGTTCAGCCGCGAGCGCGCGACCGTGAGCCCCGCGGCGACGTCATGCCGCCCCAGGGCCACGACCAGGCGGTTCTCGACCTCGGAGTCCGGGCCGAACCGCGCAGCGGTCTCGGCCTCCCAGCGGGCACCGAGCTGCGTGCTGTTCTCACCGGGGACGGCGAGCGTGAAGAGCATGGCGGTCCGGGAAAAGTGGGTACGCGCGACGACACGGCCGGTCCAGCCGAGCGCACGGGCGTCTCCGACACCCGTGGCCAGCTCGTCACCGACGACGCAGATGCGCACCTCGCGATCCTGCAACGGACTCTCCTTGCCTGTTCCCGGCAGCCTGGCGGACGGCCGGTTCCCCATTGTGGTGCACGGAGCGCGGCCGATCGGTGACAACGCGCCGACGGCCGCGCGCCGCGTCGCGGCAACGCGGAGATCCTCAGAGCAGGGTCATCCCCCAGCGGACGCCGTGGTGCGCGCCCGGGGCGAGGTGCACGAGCCGCTCGCCGGTGCGGAAGGCGTCCGCGGCGCAGCTCATCGGCTCGGCGGCGAGGCCCATCCGCCGGCGGCCCGGCTCGATGTGGTCGCCCGTGCAGACCTGCCAGACGTCCTGCGACTCGTCCATCCAGACCGCGGCCGTCTTCCCGTCCGGGCCGGTCAGGTGGGCCCAGGACAGGCCCTTCTCGTCGCGGATCACGTCAACGTAGGCGTCGTCGAGGTCCACGCCGGCGGCGCTGCGCGCCTCGCGCAGGTCGAACATGCCCGACGCCGGCTCGGTGCCGGTCGGCAGCAGCCGCTCGTCGGTCGTGACGCGGGTCAGGGCGTCCAGCCGCAGCGTGCACTCGTCCAGGTCGGCGCCGCCCGTGGACAGCCACGGGTGGAACCCGCAGCCGTACGGCGCGGTGTCGGCGCCCACGTTGGTGACGTCGAGGGTGATCTCCAGGCCGGCGTCGGACAGGGAGTAGCGCATCTGCGCCACGAGCTGGAACGGGTAGCCCGGTCGCGCCACGAGCTCGAGCTCGAGCGTGACGGCGGAGCCCGTGTGCTCCACCACGGACCAGCGGTCGAACGCCGCCAGGCCGTGCAGCGCGGTGTTGCGCGCCGGCTCGGTCACGGGGAGCTGGTGGCTCACGCCGCCGTACTCGTAGGCGCCGTCCCGCAGGCGGTTGGGCCACGGGATGAGGACCGCGCAGTTGAACACGGGGTTGATCTCGTCGGCGCCGAACGGCACCACGACATCACGGCCGTCCACCGAGTACTCTCGCAGCGCCGCACCCACCTGGGTGACGGTGGCGCGATGGCCCGCGTGGCTGATGCGGAACTGGTCCCCGGAAGGATGGGGCCTTGCGGCAGCAACCGGAGGAATTTCTGTCGTCACACTCACACCGTAACCGTAGGGCAATTTTCGCCTGCGCCACGTAGCGTGAGACAGCAGACTAGAGAGCAGGCTAGACGGTCGGGCCCCACACAGCACGCGGGGCCCCTGACGAACTGGACCCGACGGCGGGTCCGCGCGGGCAGCTCAGCCCGCCCCAGCAGTAGGAGGAACCATGGAACAGCAGGTACTCGGACGGACTGGTCGGCTCGTATCGGCCGTGGGCCTGGGCACCTGGCAGCTCGGCGCCGACTGGGGAGAGGTCAGCGAGAGCGACGCCCATGCCGTTCTCGAGGCCTCGCTCGAGGCCGGGGTGACCTTCTTCGACACCGCGGACGTCTACGGCGACGGCCGCAGCGAGCAGGTGATCGGCGGGTTCCTCAAGGAGCACCCCGAGGCCGGGATCACCGTGGCCACGAAGATGGGCCGGCGCATGGACCAGGTGCCGGAGAACTACGTGCTGGAGCACTTCCGCGAGTGGACCGACCGCTCCCGGCAGAACCTCGGCGTCGACCGCCTGGACCTGGTGCAGCTGCACTGCCCGCCCACGGCCGTCTACTCCACGGACGCCGTGTACGACGCGCTCGACGAGCTCGTGTCCGACGGCGTGATCGCGGCGTACGGCGTGAGCGTCGAGAAGACCACGGAGGCCCTGGAGGCCATCGCGCGTCCGAATGTCGCCTCCGTGCAGATCATCCTCAACGCGTTCCGGCTCAAGCCGCTCGAGGAGGTGCTGCCCGCGGCGTCCGCGGCGGGCGTCGGCATCATCGCGCGCGTGCCGCTCGCCTCCGGGCTGCTCTCCGGCAAGTACACCAAGGACACGGTGTTCGCGGAGAACGACCACCGCAGCTTCAACCGGGACGGCGCAGCCTTCGACGTCGGCGAGACGTTCTCGGGCGTGCCCTACGAGGTGGGTCTCGAGGCGGCGGCGCGGTTCACCGAGCTGTCCCGCGACATCCTGGGCGACAGCCTCACGCCGGCCCAGGCCGCCATCGCCTGGGTGTGGCAGCAGCCGGGCGTCTCGTCCGTGATCCCGGGCGCGCGCAACGTCGAGCAGGCCCGGGCCAACGCGGCCGCCGGCCACGCCGAGACGCTGGGCCCGCTGTTCACGTCGGGCGTGCGGGAGATCTACGACGAGCTGATCAAGGAGCACGTCCACGACAAGTGGTGAGGCTCCCGCCCGGACCGGATCAGCCCTGGTCCGGGCGGAACACGCAGAACTCGTTGCCCTCGGGGTCGGCCAGCACGTCCCAGAAGACGTGCGGGTCAGGTGAGTCCTCGCGGCTGGTGAGCAGTGTCGCCCCGGCCGCGAGGAACCGATCCGTGTCGCCCCAGACATCCCAGTGGATCCGGTTCTTGACGGTCTTCGGCTCGGGCACCGGGATGAAGAGCATGAGCCACGGCAGCCCGGCGCCCGGCTCCAGCCGGTACCACGGCCGGTCGGCGAACCGCACGGGCCGCACGCCCAGCCGCTCGCCCCACCAGGCACTTGCCGCCGCGGCGTCCGCGCAGTCCACGACCAGGGCGTAGAGGCGGTAGCGGCCCACCGATGGCCCCTGGTCCGGGAACGCGCAGAGCTCGCCGCCCTCCGGGTCGCGCAGCACCGTCCAGTGGTCCTGCTCGATGTCCGCGTACTCCGCGGCGGGCACCGCGCCCAGCCGGGTCAGCTCGTCGACCGTGGCGTGCAGGTCCAGGTGCACCCGGTGCTTCACGGAGCGCGGCTCGGGGACCTGGTTGATCCAGATGGTGTGCTCCGGGACGTCGTCCTCGAGCACGAGGTCCGCGGCGGAGTCGTCGCCGGCCGGTCTTGACCGCAGGCCCAGGGCCGCCGACCAGAAAGCGCCGAGCGTCGGTCCGTCGGTCGCGTCGATGACCAGGTCCTTGACGGCTGCGTCTGCCATGCCGCCAGCCTAGGGTGCGCCGGTCCGGGCGTGAGAAAGGCGGGCGCCCCCAGGGGGACGCCCGCCTTGCTCAGGATGCGGTCAGCCGCGGGTGAAGGCCTGCTCCAGCAGGGTCTTCTGCTGGGCCTGGTGCAGCTTCGCCGTACCGGCCGCCGTCGAGGCGGACGCCGGGCGGGAGACCACCTTGACGTACGGCACGTCCAGCGGCAGCGCCAGGTGGATGAAGCCCCACGCGCCCTGGTTCTGCGGCTCGTCCTGGACCCAGACCACCTCGGCGTCGCCGTACTTGGCGAGCTCCGCGCGGATCTGCGCCTCCGGGAACGGGTAGAGCTGCTCCAGGCGGACGATGGCCACGCCCTCGTCGCCGCGCTTGGTGCGCTCGGCGAGCAGGTCGTAGTACACGCGGCCGGTGCACAGGAGCACGCGGTCGACCTTGGCGGTGTCCGCCGTCGCGTCCGGGATGACCTCCTGGAACGTGCCCGAGGTGAAGTCCTCCACCGCGGACGCCGCCGCCTTGAGGCGGAGCAGCTGCTTGGGCGTGAACACCACCAGCGGACGGCGCGGCCGGGCGTAGGCCTGACGGCGCAGCAGGTGGAAGTACGACGCTGGCGTGGACGGCTGCGCGATCGTGATGTTGTCCTCGGCGCCGAGCTGCAGGAACCGCTCGATGCGGGCCGACGAGTGGTCGGGTCCCTGGCCCTCGTACCCGTGCGGCAGCAGCATGACCACCGACGACGACTGGCCCCACTTCTGCTCGGCGGACGAGATGAACTCGTCGATCACCGTCTGGGCGCCGTTGACGAAGTCGCCGAACTGCGCCTCCCAGAGCACCAGGGCGTCCGGGCGCTCCACCGAGTAGCCGTACTCGAAGCCGAGTGCCGCGTACTCCGACAGCGAGGAGTCGTAGACCCAGAACTTGGCCTGGTCGCCCGACAGGTACAGCAGCGGGGTCCACTCGGCGCCGGTCTCCCGGTCGTGGAGCACCGCGTGCCGCTGCACGAACGTGCCGCGCCGCGAGTCCTGGCCGGCGAGGCGCACCGGGGTGCCCTCGGCGAGCAGCGTGCCGAAGGCCGCGAGCTCGCCGAAGCCCCAGTCGATGCCGCCTTCCTTGGCCATGAGCTGGCGCTTCTCCAGCAGCTGGGCCAGCTTCGGGTGGACCGTGAAGCCCTCCGGCGGCGTGACGTGCGCGTCGCCGACCCGCTGCAGCGCGTCGTGCGAGATAGCGGTCTGCCAGCCGACCATCGTGCCGGCGTCCTCGCGCTGCGACTCCGGGCGCTCCAGGCCCGCGAGGTGCTCCGTCTCCGGGGCGGGCGTGAAGCCGGACTTGGTCTCGGTGAAGACCCGCTCGAGCTGCGACTGGTAGTCCTGCAGCGCGTGCTCGGCCTCCTCGACGGTGATGTCACCGCGCGCGACCAGGTTCTCGGTGTACAGCTTGCGCACCGAGCGCTTGGTCTCGATGAGGTTGTACATGAGCGGCTGCGTCATCGACGGGTCGTCGCCCTCGTTGTGCCCGCGGCGGCGGTAGCAGATGAGGTCGATGATGACGTCCTGGCCGAACTGCTCGCGGAAGGCGAAGGCGAGCTCCGCCGTGCGGACGACGGCCTCGGGGTCGTCACCGTTCACGTGCATGACGGGGACCTGGTAGCCCTTGGCGACGTCGGTCGCGTAGGTGGTCGACCGCGACGCCGTCGGGCCGGTGGTGAAGCCCACCTGGTTGTTGACGACGACGTGGATGGTGCCGCCGGTGCGGTACCCGCGCAGCTGCGACAGGTTCAGCACCTCGGGGACCACGCCCTGGCCGGCGAAGGCCGCGTCGCCGTGCACCAGGATCGGCAGCACGGAGAACCCGTCGCCGCCGAGGTCGATGCGGTCCTGCTTGGCGCGGACGATGCCCTCGAGCACCGGGTCCACCGCCTCCAGGTGCGACGGGTTGGCCGCGAGGTAGACGCGCGTGGTGGCGCCCGACTCGGAGGTGAACGTGCCCTCGGTGCCGAGGTGGTACTTCACGTCGCCGGAGCCCTGGACGCTCTTGGGGTCGAGCTGGCCCTCGAACTCCTTGAAGATCTGGCCGTAGCTCTTGCCCGCGATGTTCGCCAGGACGTTGAGGCGGCCGCGGTGGGCCATGCCGATGCCGACCTCGTCGAGGCCGCCCTCGGCGGCGCGCGACAGGATCGCGTCGAGCAGCGGGATCAGGGACTCGCCGCCCTCCAGCGAGAAGCGCTTCTGCCCCACGAACTTGGTCTGCAGGAACGTCTCGAACGCCTCGGCGGAGTTCAGGCGGCGCAGGATGCGCAGCTGGTCCTCGCGCGGCGTCTTGGCGTAGCCGGCCTCCAGGCGCTCCTGGAGCCACTTGCGCTGACCCGGGTCGGCGATGTGCATGTACTCGATGCCGATGGTGCGGCAGTACGAGTCGCGCAGCAGGCCGAGGATGTCGCGCAGCGTCGCCTTCGGCTTGGGGCCGAAGCCCGCCGTCGGGAACGTGCGGTCCAGGTCCCACAGCGTCAGGCCGTGGGTCTGGATGTCCAGGTCCGGGTGCTTGCGCTGGCGGTAGGCCAGCGGGTCGGTGTCGGCCATGAGGTGGCCGCGCGAGCGGTACGCCTGCACGACCTCGGCGATCTTGGCCGGCTTGGCGGCCTCGACGTCGGCGTCGACCGTGTTGTCGCGCACCCAGCGGACGGGCTCGTACGGGACGCGCAGCGCCGCGAAGACGCGGTCGTAGAAGCCGTCCAGGCCGAGCAGCTTGTTCGAGATGATCTTCAGGAACTCGCCGGACTGGGCGCCCTGGATGATGCGGTGGTCGTAGGTCGACGTGACCGTCATGACCTTCGAGATGCCCATCCGGGCGAGCTGCTCCTCGGACGCGCCGGCGAACTCCGCCGGGTAGTCCATGGCGCCGACGCCGATGATCGTGCCCTGCCCCTGCATGAGGCGCGGCACCGAGTGCACGGTGCCGATGCCGCCGGGGTTGGTCAGCGAGATCGTGGTGCCCTGGAAGTCCGGCACGGCGAGCTTGTTGCCGCGGGCCTTGCGGACGAGCTCCTCGTAGGCCGCCCAGAACTCGGCGAAGTCGAGCTCCTCGGCCTTCTTGATGCTGGGCACCAGGAGCTGGCGCGAGCCGTCCGGCTTGGCCAGGTCGATCGCGAGGCCGAAGCCCACGTGCGCGGGCTGGTTCACGCCCGGCTTGCCGTCGACCGGCTCGTAGTGCGCGTTCATGACGGGCATGTCGGCCAGCGCCTCGACCAGCGCGAAGCCGATGAGGTGCGTGAACGAGATCTTGCCGCCGCGTCCGCGCTTGAGGTGGTTGTTGATGACGATGCGGTTGTCGACCATCAGCTTCGCGGGCACGGCGCGCACCGAGGTGGCGGTGGGGACCTCCAGCGAGGCCTCCATGTTCGTGACCACGCGCGCGGCGGGGCCGCGCAGCTTCTGGATGTCGTCGACGGCGTCCGGGTGCGCCACGGGGCGCTCGAACGTGTCCGCGTAGTGCGTGGTGGGCGGGGTGGCGATCGGGCTGGCCGGGTTGACCTTCGGGTCGGCCGGCAGGGCCTTCTCACGCACCTGCTGCTCGGCCTCGGCGGCGGCGGTGCCGCCGGTCACCGGGCCGGCGCTCTGCGCGGGTGCCTCGGGCGCGGGCGTCGCGGCGGGCGCGGCAGCCGGGGCGGACGCCGCGGGTGCGGCCGTAGGCGCTGCGGTCGGTGTCGGGGAGGCCGGGGCAGGCGCCTGGGCGCCGTCCTTGGTGGAACCGTTCTCGCCCGGCGTGTAGTCGGCGAAGAAGTCCCACCACGCGGGGTCCACCGCGTTCTTGTCCTTCAGGTACTGCTGGTAGAGCTCGTCCACAAGCCATTCGTTGGCTCCGAATGACGAGCTCGCCACGCTGATCGACTCTGAACCAGCCTTAGGGGACACGCGCGGATCGCCCACCTTCACCACAGTTGCGTTCGTCGCGCGCCGCACAGGGGTCACAGCGCGCACAGCCCGAATGGTTTTCGGACCCTCCAAGGGTAGGCCCTCTGCGCTCCGCGGGGGGCGTGATCCCGCGGGTGTTGCGGGCGGGTCCGGTGCCAAAGAAGTCGGTTCGTCATGTTTCTCGCACCCAGAGCAAACGCAGGGCAACATTCGGCCTCGAAGTCCCCAACGTGGTGTTACGGGGTTTCGCCCGGCACGGACAATCTTTGGCGTCTGTGACAGAAATCACGGGACTCCGTCTCACGTTCTGGCCCCGCGCAGCCCTAGGCTGCTGGGTTTCTCGACGCCCGGTTCAGACCGAGTGCGTCGTCGTGACACCCGGCGCCGGGTGGGCCCGCGCGGGGAGCGTGACGCGCATCGTCGCGCCCCGGTCGGAGTCGACCACCTCGACCTGCCCGCCGTGCAGCTCGACCGCCCAGCGGACGATCGCGAGGCCGATGCCGGTGCCGCCGCTCGACCCGACGGTGCCCGACCCGAGCGTTCCGCCGCCGCCCATCGTGTCGACCAGGGACTCGTCGACGGTGCCGGCCCGGCCCTTGTCGCCCCGGTTCCGGCCGCCCCGTCGGCTGACGCCCCGGCCGCCGCCGTCGCGCCCCGCGTCCCCGCGCTGCGCGCCGGTCGACCCGGTGCCGCGGACGAACCGCTGGAAGATCCGCTCGCGGTCCGCGGCGGCGATGCCGGGCCCCTCGTCGCTCACCTCCAGCACGATGTCCGACCCCTCCGTGCCGTCCACGGGGTATGCGTCGAGCCGCACGACACCGCCCTGCGGCGAGTGCCGGATGGCGTTCTGCAGCAGGTTGATGACCACCTGGTGCAGGCGTTCGGCGTCGCCCTCGATGATCAGGTCCTCGGGGGTGACGTCCACGACGTAGTGCAGGTCCTTGGCGGCGTCGACCATCTGGAGGTCCTCGGCGCAGTGCTCCAGGAAGTCGCCCACGGCGATCTGGCCGATGTTCAGGGCCGAGGCGCCCGCCTCGATCCGGGAGAGGTCCAGCAGGTAGGTGACGAGCCGGGTGAGCCGCTCGGTCTGGGCGTGCGCCTGCTCCAGCGCGGCCGGGGTGGGCTCGACCACGCCGTCGACCATGTTCTCGAGCTGCGCCTGGAGTGCGGCGACGGGCGTGCGCAGCTCGTGCGACACGTTCGCGATGAGGTCGCGGCGGGTCTGCTCCACCGAGGCCAGGTCCTCCGCCATCCGGTTGAAGGCGTGCGCGAGCTGACCCACCTCGTCGCTGCTCGTCGCGCGCACCCGGCGGGAGTAGTCGCCGTCGGCCATGGCCTGGACGGCCTCGGTGATCTCCCGCAGGGGCGACGTCATGCCCCGGGCCAGGATCTGGGTGACCAGCAGCGACAGGATGATCGCCAGGGGGAACGTGCGGCTCGGCCCCAGGGACGCCTGGAGGCCGAGCCAGGTGATGAGCACCGCGGCCGTCACGGTGGCCGCGACGAGCACGCCGAGCTTGATCTTGAGCGAGCGCAGGGGGTCGAGCGGGCGCACGTCGGGGACGCGGGGCACGTGCGGTCTCATCGGAAGGACACCTGCGCTACTGGTTCGCGGGCGGCTCGAACGCGTAGCCGACGCCGTGGACGGTCCGGATCAGGTCCGGCCCGAGCTTGCGCCGCAGCGCCTTGATGTGGGAGTCGACGGTGCGGGTGCCGCTGGCGTCGGCCCAGTCCCAGACCTCGGCGAGCAGGCGCTCGCGCGTGAGCACGGTCTTGGGGGAGCCGGCGAGCATGACGAGCAGCTCGAACTCCGTGGGGGTCAGGTGCACTTCCTCGCCCCCGCGGTAGACGCGGCGCTGGGCGCGGTCCACCGTCACGTCGCCCATCGTCATGGGCGGGTCCGCGGGCGTGGTCGCGGCGGCCTGCGCCGCGCGGTCCACCCGTCGCAGCAGCGCCTTGATCCGGGCCACCAGCTCGCGCATGGAGAACGGCTTGGTCATGTAGTCGTCGGCGCCCACGCCGAGACCGACCAGCATGTCGGTCTCGTCGTCGCGCGCGGTGAGCATGAGGATCGGGGTGGGGTGCTCCGCCTGGATGCGCCGCGTGACCTCGAGCCCGTCGATGCCCGGGAGCATCACGTCGAGCACCACGAGGTCGGGGCGCAGCCGGGAGGCTGCGTCGACGCCGGACAGGCCGTCGCGCGCGACCTCGACACGCCAGCCCTCGGCGGACAACCGCTGGGCGATCGCGGTGGCGATCGTGGGCTCGTCCTCCACCACGAGGACGGTCGCGCTCTGCTGACCGGTCGAGGTGGTGGCCGGCGCCGCGCCGGGCTGCTGCGGGGCCCCAGACGGCTGGGGAGTACCAGATGACATAGGTCAATCATGCCCGTACCTGCCTGATAAGACACTGAAGCCAGCCTGAGAGTCGGACCCCGAGGCGCTCCACGCCCTGTTCCCGCTACGATCTATCGCACGATGATCGAGCGATATCCAGACCGAGAACCCTGGACGAATCAGGCCCCCTGCAGTGCCCCCCGGAGGGCGAGATGACCGGCGACTGGATCATGGTCGCCGTCGGCGTTCTCCTCACGGCCGGTACTGCCGTCTTCGTGGCCGGGGAGTTCTCCCTCGTCACCATCGACCCCGCCGTGATCGGCGACTCCGACGACTCGGAGGGAGACAGACCCGGCGGGTCCCGGTCTGCCTCCTCGTCCGATCCGGGCCACGGTGCCCGGGCCGGTTCCGGGGCCCAGCCCGCCTTCGGGCACGGCATGCGGGACCGGAGCGTGCGCACCGCGCTGCGCCACCTCTCCACCGAGCTGAGCTCGGCCCAGGTCGGCATCACGCTGACCACCATCCTGCTCGGCTACACGGCCCAGCCGGCGCTGAACTCCCTGATCTCGTCCGCCCTCGGGTCCACCCCCGTGCCGACGGCGGTCTCCGCCGGCCTCGCGGGCGTCCTGGCCCTCATCCTGGTGAACGCGTTCTCCATGGTCTGCGGCGAGCTGATCCCCAAGAACTTCGCGCTGTCGGCGCCGCTGGCCACCGCGCGCGTCGTGGTGCCGGTCCAGCGCGTGTTCACCATCACGTTCAAGCCGCTGATCGCGGTGCTCAACGGTTCGGCCAACGCGCTGCTGCGCCGCCTCGGCGTCGAGCCCCGCGAGGAGCTGTCCGGGGCGCGCTCCGCGTCCGAGCTCGCCTCGCTGGTGCGCCGGTCCGCCGAGGAGGGCACGCTCCAGGAGTCGGTGGCGACCCTGCTGACCAACTCGATCGAGCTGGACACCCTCAGCGCGCGCGACGTCATGACCGACCGCCTGCGCATGTCCGTCGTGGACCGGGACGCGACGGCTGAGGACGTCGTCGCGCTCGCCCGCCGCACGGGGCACTCGCGGTTCCCCGTGATCGGGGAGGACCGCGACGACATCGTCGGCCTGGTGCACCTGCGCCGCGCCGTCGGCGTGCCGCACGACCGGCGGGCCGAGGTGCCCGCTGCCGCCCTCATGGTGGACGCGCCCCGCGTCCCGGAGACGGTGCGCCTCGGGCCCCTGCTCGTGGAGCTGCGCGGGTTCGGGCTGCAGATGGCCGTGGTCGTGGACGAGTACGGCGGCACGTCCGGCGTCGTGACGCTGGAGGACGTCGTCGAGGAGCTGGTGGGCGACGTCGCCGACGAGCACGACCCCAGGCGTGCCGGCGCCGCCCGCGCCGCCGACGGGTCGTGGATCGTGCCGGGCGTGCTCCGGCCCGACGAGCTCGACGAGTACACCGGCATCGACGTCCCGGAGGGCGCCGCGTACGAGACGCTCGGCGGCCTGGTGATGGCCGAGCTGGGCCGCGTCCCCGTCGTGGGTGACGAGGTCGTGGTGGGGCAGCCCGGCCCGCAGGGCCTGCACGCCCGCGTCACCCTGCGCGTCGAGGCCATGGACGGCCGGCGTGTCGAGCGCCTGCGGGTCCGCCCGCTGCCCGACGACGTCCCGCCCGACGGCGCCGGTCTCGACCGGACCGGTTCCGGGAAGGGGGCGAACCGATGAGCACCACCACCGCACTCGTCGTCGGCCTCGTGCTGCTCGCGGGGAACGCGTTCTTCGTGGGCGCCGAGTTCGCCGTCATCTCCGCGCGCCGCAGCGCCATCGAGCCGCTCGCCGCGGCCGGTGACCGGCGTGCCGTCACCGTGCTGTGGGCCATGGAGCACGTGTCGCTCATGCTGGCCTGCGCACAGCTCGGCGTGACCGTCTGCTCCACCGGGCTGGGCATCGTGGCGGAGCCCGCCATCGCGCACCTCCTGGAGGGGCCGCTGCACGCCCTGGGCGTGAGCGAGGACCTCACGCACCCGATCGCGCTGGTCGTCGCGCTGTCGCTGGTCGTGTACCTGCACGTCGTGCTCGGCGAGATGGTGCCCAAGAACCTGGCGGTCTCCGGGCCGGACCGGGCGGTCATGTGGTTCGGGCCGCCGCTGGTGCTGCTCGGCCGGGCGCTCCGCCCCGTCATCGTCGGCCTGAACTGGATCGCGAACCACGCGGTGCGGCTCGCCGGCGTCGAGCCCAAGGACGAGGTCGCGTCGGCGTTCACCGCCGAGGAGGTCCAGTCCATCGTGGAGCACTCCCAGGCGGAGGGCGTGCTGCGCGACGAGCAGGGCCTGCTGACGGGTGCCATCGAGTTCTCCAACCGCACCGCGCGCGACGTCATGGTGCCGGTCGACGGCCTGGTGGCCGTGGACGAGACCAGCACGCCGGACGAAGTCGAGCGGCTCGTCTCGAAGCACGGCTTCAGCCGGTTCCCCGTCGTGACGCACCGGGAGGACGGCGACGAGCTCGTCGGCTACCTGCACCTCAAGGACGTCCTGTACGCCACCGGGCCCGCCCGGTTCGAGCCGGTCGCCGTCTGGCGCGTCCGTGCCCTGGCGGCCGTCGCGCCCGACGACGAGGTCGAGGACGCGCTGCGCGTGATGCAGCGCTCGGGCTCGCACCTGGCGCGGGTCGAGGGACCGGACGGCGAGGTGCTCGGCGTGGTGTTCCTCGAGGACATCCTCGAGGAGCTCGTGGGCGAGGTGCGCGACGCGATGCAGCGCCGCTGAGGGCGGCGCGGGCGCCTGTCCACAGCCCGGCCACGGGTCGGGCTTGGCAGCCGGCCCGACCCAGGTTAATGTCACGTGCACATAACGGAACGCGAGGGGGCCGCGGACACATGACGACGGAGGACGAGTGGAGTCCACGGCTGTGACGAGTGCGCCCGTGCTGATGACGCGCCGCGAGCGGCGCGAGGCGGAGCTGCACACGCAGGCGATGCGCAAGGTGACGTCGTTCGACCGGCTGGTCACCGGAGCTGTCCCCAAGGCACCCCGGCCCACGTCGTCGGTCCCCGCCGGGCAGCGGCTCATCTCCCGGGCCGCCGTGGTCGGCACCCTCGCCGCCGCGACCATCGCGGCGCCGTTCGCGCAGGCGGTCGACACGCCGGGCGAGTCGCCGTTCGACGTCGAGGCGCCGCCCACCGGCCCGTCGGTGCTCGACCTGGTGACGCAGCCCGTGGAGCGGCCGGAGACCTCGGGCTCCGTCGTCCGCGCCGAGGCCCTCACCCGGCCCGACTCGGCCGCCAGCCGCTCGCTGGACCGCAGCCCCCTGCCGAACTGCGACGTCAACGCATCCGTGGACGGGACGAACGGCGGGCTCGCCGACCACTCGCTGTGCGAGCTGTGGCAGCCGGGGGAGTACCTCCGGCCCGACGCCGCGATGTCGCTCAGCGCGCTCAACGAGGCGTTCCGGGCTTCGTTCGGCCGCGAGCTCTGCCTCGTGGCGAGCTACCGCGACCTGAGCACGCAGTACGAGCTCAAGGCCTCCCGCGGCTACTTCGCCGCCTCCCCGGGCACGTCCATGCACGGCTGGGGCCTGGCGATCGACCTCTGCTCCAAGGAGACGGGCGACAGCGACGTCTACTCGTGGCTGTGGGCCAACGCGCCGGCGTACGGCTGGCAGAACCCGTCGTGGGCACAGCTCGGCGGCAGCAAGTACGAGCCGTGGCACTGGGAGTTCGTGACCGGCGTCGTCGAGAAGGGCGAGTGGCGGGGCTGACGGTGCCCTGGCGGCCTCTCGCTCAGAGGCGCAGGTGCGTGTTGGGCCCGAAGTCCTGCCGGAAGGTCGGACCCTGCTCCGCGAGCTCCGCGGCGAACGACGGCGCCCACGCGCTGTAGGGCTCCATGGCCAGCGACTCGTTGGAGAACCGCCGGTCGTCGGTGATCTCCGTGACGCAGAAGTCCGGGATCTGCAGGCCGGTGACGGGGCCGGAGCGCTCGCACTCGGCCACCACCAGCGGGTGGTTGGCCCCGCCGAAGACGTCGATCGACCAGCCGTCCGCGCCGAGCCACGCCGCGTAGCGGACCTTGACGATCGGTGCACCGCCGCGGCGGAGCAGCTCCACGCCGACGCGCGGGTCGAGCTCGCGCTCCGCCTCGTAGCGGGTGCCCCCGACCGCCGGTCCCTTGACGGTGACGGCGGCGAAGTCGATGTCCGCGACGTGCGCGCGGAGCAGCTCGGCCGGATCGGTCTCGGCGGTCATGTCGGCGTCGACGTCGCCCGCCTGGACGCGGACGCGGAGGGCGTAACCGTCGTCGGCCAGGAAGTAGGACTGGACGATCAGGGCCGGCGCGTCCCTGAGCTCGGCCGGCAGGTCGCGCACGAAGAACCGCCGCTCGAACTCGAAGTCGGCGTACCCCTGGTCGGGGTCGTCAGCGGCCGGCTCGTCGAAGAGGTCGTCGCTCATGAGAGGTCCTTCGCCATGCTCGGCAGATGATTCCCGGCGGATGATCCCAGAAGTCTACGCAACCGGCTTCGCGTGGGGCGCACGGCCGGCGACGAACCCGGTCAGCGCCGCGGAGAGCTCCTCGGGGCGGGTCGCGATGCTCCCGGGCTTGAGGACCACGGGGGTGCCGACCACCAGAGAGTTCACCGAGGCGGCGATGCGCCGGACGAAGGTGCGCTGGCGGACGACGACGGCGCGCGGGTCGGCGACGTCGACGGCGAGCACCCGCCGGAAGGCCAGCCGGGCCTCGCGGACGCCGGTCACCTCCGACCAGAGCACCTGCTCGACGCCGAGGTTGGGCAGCCAGTCGGTGAGGCCCTCGTCGTCGAGGGTGAGCACGGGCCACGCGGGCAGCAGCAGACGGCGCACCACGATGAGGCCGAGGCCGGTGAACACCAGCACGCCGATCGCGCTCACGGAGACGACGGTCAGCGCGGCCGGTGAGCCGCTGGTCTGCGCGGCGTCGAAGCCGAGGCGGGTCGCGATCGCGCAGAGCACCACCAGGGCGAGCGTGGCGAGGGCGAGCGTGACGACGTGCGCTCGGGACGGGTAGAAGTCGACGGATTCGTCGGGCATATCCGGACACTAGCGGCCGCGGGGGCGGATCGGTAGCCCGTCAGGTGAGCAGCAGCCGGGCGCCGGCCGCCGCCGTCGCGACCAGCACGAAGGTGCTGAACACGGGGCCGGAGATGCGGTGCGCCACGAGCCTGCCGAGCAGGAGCCCCGCGACCATGCCCGGGAGCAGCACCAGCGAGACGTGCAGCGACGCGGGGGAGACGAGCCCGAGCCCGGCGCTGAACGGCAGCTTGGCCACGTTCACCGTGAGGAAGAACAGCGCGACCGTGCCGAGCAGGCCGGCGCGCGAGATCCCGGTCCGTAGCAGGTAGAGGCTCATGGGCGGGCCGCCGGCGTTCGCGATCATGGTCGAGACCCCGGCCGTGGCGCCGAGCGCCGCGCGGGCGAGCCGGTCGCGGGGACGGGTTCCGCCGGGTGCGGCGTCGCCGTCGGGCACGGGGGTATCGGCCTGCGGTGGTGGACGACGGCGCGCGCGGCGCGCGGCGAGCTGCCGGACCAGGTCGCCGAGCCCGGCGAGGAGGAGCAGCGCCCCGACGATCCGGGCGCTGACGTCGGGCGGGGCCCAGCGCAGGGCCGCGAAGCCGACGATCAGCCCGAGCGTGACGCTCGGGAGGAGGGCCCGCAGGACGTGCCAGCGGACGTTCCGGCCGTAGGCGCTGACGGCGACCAGGTCGCCCACGATGAGCAGGGGCAGCGCGACCCCGGCCGCCTGGACCGGCGGGAGGACCGAGGCGATGAGCGCGGCACCGAGCGCGCCCAGCGGCGGCAGCCCGGTCTTGGACAGGCCCATGAGGAGCGCGGCGATCGTGCCGCCGACGACGACGGGGATCGTGAGGTCCAGTGCGCTGTCCATGACGGGCTGGACTCTACGGCGGAACGGTTGCGGCCCGCTGTGGCCGCCCGTCTCGCGGGACCCTCCCCGATGTGTCAGACGTACAGGCCCTCCGAGGGGCCTGTACGTCTGACACGAGGGCTGGTCGGGTCAGTGCGTTCCGGGTTCGGCCTTCTCGGCGTCGCCGGCCTTCTCGACGTCGGCCTTCTCGCTCTCGGCCTTTTCGGCGTCGTCGTTGCGCGTCGCGTGGAGGCTGGTGAAGGTGACGACGACGAGCACGCCGATGATCACGCCGAGCGAGGCAAGGGTCGGGATCTCCGGCACGCCGGCCCAGATGCCGTGGGCCCAGTGCAGCACGAGCTTGACGCCGATGAAGGCGAGGATCGTCGCGAGGCCGTAGCCGAGGTGCACCAGCTTGCTCAGGGCGCCCTGGAGCACGAAGTACAGGGCGCGCAGGCCGAGCAGGGCGAAGGCGTTCGTCGCGAACACGAGGTACGGGTCGCTGGTGATGCCGTAGACGGCGGGCACCGAGTCGACGGCGAAGACGACGTCGGCGGCGAAGATCGCGACGACCACGACCGCCAGGGGCGTGAGCATCCGCTTGCCGCCCTCACGCACCGAGAGCGCGGGGCCGCGGTACTCGTCCGTGACGGGCATGAAGCGGCGGATCACCTTGACCGACCGCAGCTCGGAGATGTTGATCTCGTGGTCGTCGCCCTTGACCTGGTCGCGGAGGATCTTGACGGCCGTGGCCAGCAGGATCGCGCCGAAGAGCAGGAAGGCCCAGCTCAGGTTGGCCAGGACGGCCGCGCCGAGCGCGATGAAGACGCCGCGGAGCACCAGCGCTCCGACGATGCCGAGCAGGAGCACGCGCTGCTGCAGGGCCTTGGGCACCGCGAACGCGCTGAGCAGCAGCATGAACACGAAGAGGTTGTCGACGGACAGCGACTTCTCGACGAGGTACCCGGTCAGGTACTGCACGCCGGTCGACGATCCGAAGGTGGCCCAGATCCAGCCGCCGAACGCGAGCGGAAGGGCGATGTAGAAGGCGCTCCAGCCCAGGGCCTCGCGCATCGATACTTCGTGCGGGCGCCGGGTGATGAGGAAGTCGACGACCACGAGGGCGAGGACGGCGACGATGGTGACGGCCCACATCGTGGGGGTGGCCACCGTGGTCAGGCCGGAGGCAGGGGCAGCAGAACTCGTCAGCGAGGCGAGCAAGGAGTCTCCAAAGATAGGTCGGCTCCGAGGTCTCCTTCGCCTTGCTGAGCAAGGCCGCCGCCCGAGGCGCTGGTAGCAGCGCCGTAATGACCGGGACGGTGTTGGGAAGTACTCCCCCCGCGCGGCACACTGTACGGCATCTGTCCGGCCTGTGCCTATGGCCGCCGGCCCCCGAGGCGGCGCGGTGGGCGGGCGGGAACCGGGCCCGACCTCAGTGGTTGTCCCCCTGGACGAGGCGGCGCACGCTCTCGACGACGACCTCGCGCCGGCGGTCGCGACGCGGCTGCCGCACCATCGCGAGCTCCGGGGTGTGCAGGTGCCAGCTCATCATGAGCGCTCGAACCTCGGTGAGCAGCTCGAGGGGTGTGTAGGAGTCCGTCAGCACGCCCGCGTCCTGGGCTTCCTTGATCGCGGTCAGCTTGGCGGTGTTGGACGCCTTGATCGCCTCGAGCTGCCCCTCGGGCCGCTCCAGCTGGTACCAGGTGGTGAGCCGTAGCGTCGTCGGGTTCGCCTCGTAGAGGTCGAAACCGCGGCCCGCGTAGGCGGGGAGGTCGGTCGCGTCGAAGACGACCTGGTCCACGAACGTGAGCACGCGCTGCGCGAAGACGGCGTCGAACAGCTCGTCCTTGCTGCCGAAGTGCTTGTAGATGAGTGCCTTGTTCGCCGGGGCGTTCTCGGCGATGCGGTCGACCCGTGCGCCGGCGATGCCGTACGCGGCGAACTCGGCCTCCGCGGCGTCAAGGATGCGGGTTCGGGTCGCGTCGGAGTCTCTGACCATGCGGCCCATTCTAGTGAGTAACTAGTTAGTTGCAAACTCGCCCGAGTGGTGCTTCACTTGAGGTAACGAACTTGTTAGTTACTTCCAGATCGGAGAGCAGCTCCCATGTCCACCTCATCCATCCCGGCAGGTTCGGGCGCGAGCCGCCGGGGCATCGTCCTGGCGGTCATCCTCGGCTGCCAGCTCATGATGACGCTCGACGCCTCGATCGTGACCACGGCGCTGCCGCACATCCAGCAGGAGCTCGGCTTCACCGACTCGGCGCTCTCGTGGATCCAGAACAGCTACGTCCTCGTGTTCGGTGGTCTGCTGCTCCTGGGTGCCCGCGCCGGGGACCTGTTCGGTCGCCGGCGCGTGTTCGTCGCCGGGGTCGTCGTCTTCACCCTCGCCTCGCTCCTCGCCGGCGTCGCGCCGACGGCGGAGCTGCTGATCGCGGCGCGCGCGGTGCAGGGCGTGGCCTCTGCGTTCGCGATCCCGGCCACGCTCGCGCTGCTGGTCTCCAGCTTCCCGGCTCCCGAGGAACGCGCCCGCGCCATCGCGGTCTACAGCGCCGTCATCGGTGCCGGCGCAAGCGTCGGCATCATCGTCGGCGGGATCTTCACCCAGTTCTGGTCCTGGCGCTGGGGTCTGCTGATCAACGTGCCGATCGGTGCGCTCGTCGTCGCGCTCGCGCCCCGCGTGCTGCCCGAGGGCGAGCGTCAGCCCGGCCGGATCGACGTCCCTGGTGCGCTCACGATCACCCTCGGCATGTCCGCCCTGGTCTACGGCCTGGTCGAGGCGGCCGAGGCGGGCTGGTCCAGTCCGCTCACGATCGTCCCGCTCGCCGCGGCACTCGTGCTCGTCGTCGCCTTCGTGCTCGTCGAGCGCCGGGCGGCCCAGCCGATCGTCCCGCTGCGGCTCTTCGCCAGCGTGCAGCGGTCCGGAGCGTACGTGGGCCGCATTCTCATCGTCGGCGCGATGTTCTCGATGTTCTACTTCCTGTCCCAGTACCTGCAGAACGTGCTGGGCCTCAGCCCGCTGGAGACCGGCTTCGCGTACATCCCGATCACCGCGATGTTCTTCGCGATGGTGTACGTCGTCCGCTTTCTCGGCGAGCGGATGAACAAGTCCGTCCTGCTGGTCGCCTCGCTCGTGCTCGCGACCGTCGGGATGGCGTGGCTGAGCCGTCTCGACTCCACCACCCCGTACTTCCCGCAGATCGTGCTCCCGCTGCTCGTCCTCGGTGTGGGCCAGGGCATCGCGATCATCCTGTTCACCGAGCTCGGCATGGCCGGCGTGCACCAGTCCGACGCCGGCGCGGCCTCCGGCCTCGTCAACACGGCCCACCAGATCGGCGGCTCGGTCGGGCTCGCGATCCTGACCGTGATCTTCGCCTCGGCCGTCGGCCACGAGACGGACCCGGACCCGGTCGCCCAGGCGCAGGGCTACGCCGCGGTGTTCCAGGTCTCCACGCTCTTCTACGTGGGTGCCGTCGTCGTCGCCGTCGCGATCCTGGTCGCGAACCGCCGCTCCCGGCGGGCGGCCGCGCTGCTCGACGACCCTGCCGCCGCCTGAGCCCCCCACCTACCCCGCACCTACCGAAGGGAACCATCATGTCCACCTGGATCATCACCGGCGCGGCTACCGGACTCGGCCGCCTGCTCGCCGAGCACGTCCTTGCCGAGGGGCACCGCGTGGCGGCCGCCGCGCTCGACGTCGACCCCTTGCGCGACCTGGCCGGGCGCTACCCGGACACCCTGCTCCCGGTCACGGCTGACGTGACCGACGCCGATGCCCGTGCGCGGTTGGTCGAGGCGACCCGACAGCAGTTCGGGCGGATCGACGTGCTCGTCAACAACGCGGGGATCGACTTCATCGGCGCGGTCGAGGAGCAGGACGAGGCCGACTACCGCGCGGTGTTCGAGGTGAACTTCTTCGCAGCGGTGGGGATGATGCGCGCCGTCCTGCCGACGCTCCGCGAACAGCGCGGCGGCACCATCGTCAACGTCTCCTCGATGGACGGTATCGCCAGCCTCCCGGTGAACGGCTACTACTCGGCGAGCAAGTTCGCGCTGGAGGGCATCACCGACGCGCTGGCCGGCGAGGTGGCACATCTCGGCATCACCACGCTGCTGGTCGAGCCCGGTTCGATCCGGACCGGGATCATCGGCCGGACCAGGGTGTCCGGCGCGCGGATCGCGGACTACGAGCCCGCCGTGCGCCCGTTCCTGGACGCGGTGGCCCTGCCGGACGCGGCCACGCTGCTCTTCCCCGGGGACGCCGCGGCGTCCGCCGCGGCCGTCTACGCCGAGGTCACCGCGCCCCACCCGCGGCGCCGGCTGATCCTCGGCAGCGACGCGCTGGCGAACGTAGCGCGAGCGGTCGACCTGCTCCAGGAGGACGTCGCCGCCAACGCCTCGACGGCTGGGAACGTCGACTATCCCGTCTGAGCGGCCCGGCCGGGGGCTCCGTACGAGTGTCGGGCGTTCGCGTCAGTTGTCCCACAGGCGGGCGGCTTCTTCTCTGGTCAATTCTTGCTGGAGTTCGTCCACTTTGATCTGCGCGCGCCGAACGTCTTCAAGCGCTCTTATGTAGTCGTGGTCGGGAGAAGGCGTATCCGGCCCCTGGCTGGTGCGATCGGCCGCATCCTCGGAATACCACTGTCGGGACTTGTGGAACCTGCTGCTCGCCGTGGAATATCCCGCCTCCTTCAGGATCGTGGCCAGCGAGCGCGTGACCGTCTTCTCGAAGACCGAGTTGGTCAACGGCCGAACGACCCCGTAGGCGCCGCCAGTGGCCGCTTGCCTGTTGTGCGGGTCGGTCAGCACAGAGCGAAGCGAACCCGGCAGCGAGGTCCGGACATCCTGAACCAGGGCGTCGACACGGGCATGAAGGCCTGCGACGCCGGGTTTGCCGAGCTTCACGGAGAGGTCGGCCTGGTTCACTACATACAACCTTGCCTGAGCCAAGGTCCAAGCGGCGGCGGTGGCTGTGGCTTCAGTGATCCACGCATCTCGCGGTGCGTCGAGTGCATCGATCGCCGCTTCAACTGTTTTCTCTGCCAGGCGGAGGTCTTCAGCGGTATTTGTGGTCATGAAATTCAACGTACCCGCAGCCGGCGCCGCACGTGTGTTGTGTCGAGCGCCTGCGGCCGACTTCGCTCAAGCGGGTCGGGTGCCACCGTGAGGCCGCTGGCTCACATGTTCGACATGGCACGGCTACCCCGAGCAGCAGAGGCCCATCCGGGTGACGAAAACAGACCGTGGCTGCGTAGTAGCAGCTCACGGTCTGTTTTCTATGGTGCGCCTGAAGGGATTCGAACCCCCGACCTTCTGCTCCGGAGGCAGACGCTCTATCCACTGAGCTACAGGCGCGAGATGGCTGTTCGGGGAGGCGATGCTCTCCTAACGGCCGAAGCGAGACTACCAGGTGAGCGGCCCGGAGCGTGCATCGGGCGGTGTGACCCGCGTTGCCGCGCGGCCCGGGGGAGCATGCCACGTGAAACCCCGTTGCGGGTAGGAGAGATGCAGATCGCCCGGCAACCTTCTGGCGACCGCGTGCGTCTGTGTGCCGTGAATCTTCGAAGTGCTCGAGACCTGAGGCGTACGGACGGGTACGCGGACGACGAACGAGGTGGTGGACATGGTGAGTGACGACGCGGCGGTCCTCGACGACCCCCGTGCCAGGGTGGTGACCACGGGTACGGCGGCAGAGCGTTTCACGGCGTTCGCCAGGGAGCGCTCGCCCGAGCTGTCCCGGATCGCCTACCTGCTGTGCGGCGACACGCACCGAGCCGCCGACCTGGTGCAGCTTGCGCTGGAACGGACCTACCGGGCCTGGAGCCGGGTGGGTGACGGCGACCCGTTCGCCTACGCCCGCCGGGTGATCGCCACGGCCCGGATCGACAGCTGGCGGCGGACCCGGCGCGACGTCCTGGTGGCACCGGCCGACCTGCGCCCGGGCGCCGCGTCGGACGGCACGCAGCACGTCGTCGACCGCGACGCGCTGGTGCGGGCGCTCCGACAGCTCCCCGCAGGACAACGCCGTGTCGTCGTCCTGCGCTACCTGCTGGACCGTACGGAGAAGCAGACGGCGGAGGACCTCGGGATCTCCGTCGGTGCCGTGAAGTCGGGCGCGTCCCGCGGCCTCGACCGGCTGCGTGCGGTCCTCGGCACGGACCAGTCGGCGGCCGTCCAGGCCGTCGAACGGAACACCTCGCGAAAGGAGGCGCAGTGATGAAGGAGCAGAGCGACACCCTGGTGACCCTGATCCACGACGCGGCGGGCCAGGTCGGGCCTGTGGCCGGGATCGACGGCGAGATGATGGCCCGGCGGGCGATCCGCCACGAGCGCACCCGCCGCGGGGTGATCGGCGGCGCCGTCGCCGCCGCGCTGGTGGTCCTGGGCGCGGCGGGGGTGGCCTGGTTCACCGAGCGGCCGGCGCTTCCGGCGTTCCTGCCGTGGGTACAGGCCTCGTCCGAGGTCCGCTCGGACGGCCTGGTCTTCGAGGTGCCGGACGGCTTCGAGGAGTTCAACCCCGTCGGCGACCCGATGTGGGGAGCCGATCCGGTGGTCCCGGACGACGACGACATGGAGGAGGTCGCTCATGCGGCCTCGTGGGTCGCCGTGGCACCCACGGAGGACGCGCCGCTCGCCGGCGAGCAGGCCGGAAACCAGGTGACCGAGGTCGACGTCCCCGGAGCCGTCGCCGCGCGCTGGTCCTGGTACGAGCCGCAGTACGGTTCCGGCACGGGCTACTGGCAGCAAGGGCCGGGAGACGGCGACTTCGTCGGCGAGCTGGATGTCGAGCTCGACTCCGGGACGGTGGTCCGCGTGACCATGAGCCTGACGGACGACGACACACCGCAGGACACCTTTGAGCAGCTTGTTCGCACGGTCCGCGTGGAAAAGGCCTCCGCGGAGCCGGAGGATTCGACGTCGACCGGCCAGGAGGACCTGCCGCTCCTCGAGTCCGCAGACGCGCCCGAGAGCTGGGAGCGAGACGAGTTCCATGGCCTGACCTATGCGGCGCCCGAGGACTGGGCGGCGGCCGACGGGGCCAGCGCGGAGCACCCGTCCGACACGCTGCTGCTACGACGGCCGGATGGCAAGGCGGAGCTGCAGCTCGCCGTGGTGGACCGGCTGGAGTACCTCGAACTGAACGACGAAGCCGGTCCCCTGCCGGACTTCTACGGCTTTGAGCTGGAGGGCGCAGACGTGTCGACCGTGCTGGTCGAGCAGTCCGACGGCGAGTACCGGGCCTACATCGACGTGCGTGCCACCGGTGGCAGCAGCTACACGGTCAACCTCTTCGGGTTCGACGGCGCCACCGGCCTCGACGACGACCTCGCCGCGGTGCTCGGCAGCCTCGGCTTCACCGAGGCGTCCGGGGACGGCGCCCCTGCCTACGACGAGCTCGATCCCGCGGGTCCGCTGCTGCAGGACCCACCGTCGGACTGGGAACCCGCCACGTTCGAGGGTCTCGACCTGACACTGCCGCGGGAGCTGAAGAGCCCGGAAGGGTCGTGGGGGATCTGGAGCAGCGATTCCGAGGACTCCTGGGAGGAGCTGGCGATCACCCTCTGGGACGTCGAGGGATACGACCAGCCCATCCACCTCGCCGACTACGGGTATCGGTACGAGCCGTCCGGTACGACGCGCGGGGTCGTGACCCTCGGGACCGACACCGACTCAGTCGAGACCGAGACCGGCGAGCCTGGCTTCCTGGGGACCGCCACCTTCCACCTGACGGCGGATGGGCGCAAGGCGGTCGAGCTCCGGTACGAGGGCTCAGGGGCGACCGAGGAACGGTGGTGGCAGATCCTCGCATCGCTGGACGCCGCAGGCTTCGCCTCGCCCTGACCTGCGTCCGACGCCGGCCTGTGCACCCGGGTGCAC
>NZ_JBHWZO010000080.1:0-23614 GCF_042728455.1 Promicromonospora sp. NPDC060204 | reverse complement strand
ACGGAGACGTCACATTGCTACGTCTCCGTTACCCCCTCGGCTGCGCACGTCTTCCCCCGGCCCGACGTCGCGCCCTGCGTATGCCGCCTCGACCTCGACCGGGCCCTGGCCCGCGATCACCCAACCGCCGACCTGGTGTTGGGGAGTGGACCACACCGGGTAGGTCCCGTCCGAACGGGACGGTTACCGGCCCGCCGGCACCCGCGTCGTCCCTGCCGGCACCGCCTCGCAGACCGTGCCCTCCGCGGGCAGCACGCCGTCGATCAGCGCCGCATCCACCGCGGAATCGATGCACGGCCCGCTCGTCCGATAGGACGTGTGGCCCACGCCCGTCCGGGTGAGCAGGACGGCGTCCTCCAGGCGCTCCGTCATGGCCTGCGCCCAGTGGTACGGCGACACGTTGTCGACCTCGCCGCCGACCACCAGGATCGGGGGAGCGCCGGCGCCGGTGAGCTCGTCGGTGAAGCGGTCCTCGTTCGTCGCCGGCCAGAACGCGCAGTTCAGCGCGCTGTAGGCGGCCCGGCTGCCCAGGCGTTCGCCGCGGGCGGCGATCTCGCGGGCGGCGGCGCGGTGCTCGCCCAGGTCCCGCAGGGACGGCCAGTCGGCGCAGCGGACGGCGGTGTGCGGCTCCTGCAGGGTCGCGAACGGGCCGCCGAACGGCGCGACTGAGACGGCCGAGACCAGGAAGTGCAGGAACGTCCCGTTGCCCCGCTGGGCGGCGAGCAGGCCCGCGGTGAGCGACGGCCACAGCGTGCGGACGCCCGCCGCGGCGCGGATGCCCTCCAGCGCCATGGCGCCGTCGAGCGTGCCGCCGGGGGTGAGGCCCTCGACCGGCGGCACCTGCAGGGGCTCGCGCTCCAGGTCGGCGATCAGGGCGTCGAACGCGGCCTCCGGGTCGCCGTCCCCGAAGGGGCACGCCTCCACACCTTCGGCGCGGCACGTCTCGAACCAGAGGTCGAGCGTCTCCTCGTTGGACCGGGCGACGTCGTCGAGCAGGCGGAGCGGGTCGTTCTGCCACAGGTCGGTGTCGACGGGCGCGTCGATCACCATCTGGCGCACCCGCTCGGGGAACAGCGTGGCGTACATGGGGCCGACCACCGTGCCGTACGAGGCGCCGTAGAACGTGATCTGCTCCTCGCCGATCGCGGCGCGCACCTGGTCCAGGTCGCGGGCCACGTTGTCGGTGGACATGCTCGCCAGGAACGCGCGGTCCTGGTGCGTGGCGCAGCCCTTCGCGAAGGTCCGGGCGTCCTGGACCAGCCGGCCGAACGGCTTGCCACCCGGGAGGGTCGGGTCGCGGTCCTCGGCCGCCTGCGCGGCCCGCTGCTCGTCGGTCAGGCACCGGACGGCGTCCGACTCCCCGACGCCGCGCGGGTCCATGCCGACGACGTCGAAGCGCGCCACGACGTCCGGCGAGAACGGGCTGGTCTCGCTGGTGGGATCGATCGAACGGACCATGTCGGACGCCGGCACGCCCGGCCCGCCGGGGTTGATGAAGAGGCTGCCGATGCGCCGGTCGGGGTCGGTGGCGCGGTGCCGCACCACCGCCAGCGGGACCTGCTCGCCGTCCGGATCGCTGTACTCCAGTGGGACCTCGACGGTGGCGCAGTCCAGGTTCGGGCCGCACTCGCCCCAGTCGATCGGGTCAGGTGTGGGGGCCGCCGCCTCCGGAGCGGGTGGGGCGCTTGATGAGGCGGGCGAGCCGCCGGCGGCAGCGGACGCCGTCAGCGCGCCGCCCGCGCCGGTGGCGCACCCGGACACGGCCAGGGAGACGGCGGCGAGCACGGCGGCGATGCGCAGCGCAACGTGCGGGGAAAGGGTTGATCCAGGCATGCGATCGACCCTAGGAACGCCGTCCGACCTGGGCTATCGGCCGATGGGTCCGGACCCGCCGACCGAAGTCGGAGCCGCCTCGCCCGCGCCGGTCATTCCGGTCCGTCGGGGGAGTCGAGCCCCGCCTCCTGCACCAGCAGCGCCACCTGGACCCGGTTGTTCAGCCCGAGCTTCGCCAGGATCGACGACACATGGGTCTTCACCGTCGTCAGCCCCAGGAAGAACCGCGCCGCGATCTCGGCGTTCGACCGCCCCGCCCCGATCTCGATCGCGACCTCCCGCTCCCGCTCACCGAGCGCGCCGAGGCGCTCGCGGGCCGTGGCGCGGCGGCCGTCGTCGTCCGACTCCGCGACCTTGGCGATGAGCCGCCGGGTCACCTCGGGCGAGAGCACGGGGCGTCCCTGGGCGGCGTGCCGGATGGCGACGACGAGCTCGTCGGGCGGGGTGTCCTTGAGCAGGAACCCCGCGGCCCCGGCGCGGAGCGCGCGCAGCACGTGGGCGTCGGCGTCGAAGGTGGTGAGCACCATGACCTGCGGCGCGGGGGAGTCGCCGCGCAGGATCTCGGTCGCGGTGAGGCCGTCCGTGCCCGGCATGCGGATGTCCATCAGCACGACGTCGGGGTGGTGCCGGCGGGCCAGCTCGACCGCCTCGGCGCCGTCGCCGGCCTCGGCCACGACGTTGAGGTCCGGGGCGCCGTCGAGCATCATCTTGAGGCCGAAGCGCACCATGGCGTCGTCGTCGGCGATGAGGACGTCGATGGTCGGCTCGTCGCCGGGGGCGGAATGGGTCACGTCGGCCAGGGTAGGCGCAGGCGGACGCGCCAGCCGCCTCGGTCGGTCGGGCCGTGGTCCAGGGTGCCGTTGACGAGGCGGGTGCGTTCGTCGAGTCCGCGGAGCCCGGTCCCGGAGCCTTGGGGGTACTGGGGCGTGGCTGCCGGGCGCGTGTTGGTCACCTCGGCGACGACGACGTCGTCGGGCCGCCCGCTGATGCGGACCGTGACCGGTGCGCCCGGGGCGTGCTTGCGGGCGTTGGTCAGGGACTCCTGGACCATGCGGTAGAGGGTGCGGCCCTGCACGTCGGGGATGGCTCGTTCGCCGGTAGTGAGGCCGGCGTCGTCCTGGAGGGTGACTTCCGTGCCCGCTGTGCGGGCCTCTTCGATGAGTTCCAGCACGTCTGGGACAGCCGGCAGCGGCAGCTCTCCGACGGGGGCGCGGAGCACGCCGATGACGTCGCGCAGGTCCTGGAGGGCGCGGTGCGCGTTCTCGCGGACCACCTCGGCGGCGCGGCCGACGTCGTCGGGCGGCGCGGTGCGCGCGTAGGCGAGGGCACCGGCGTGGACGCTGAGCAGGGAGAGGCGGTGGCCGAGGACGTCGTGCATCTCGCGCGCGATGCTCTGCCGGGCTTCGCGCTCGGAGCGTTCGGCGCGGAGCTGCGCCTCGACCTCGGCGGCCGCGGCGCGGTCGCGCAGGGAGGTGAGGAGGGCTCGTCGGTTGCGGATGGTCAGGCCCCAGGCGACGGTCGCGGCGTGCCCCAGGGCGATGATGACGAAGACGGTGAGGGGCGGCGTTGTCTGGTCGGGCCAGAGGAGCTGGTAGGTGCTCAGGGCGGTGATGCTGATCGCGGCCACGGCTGCCGTAGCGCGGAGCGAGCCGTGGAGGGTGACGGTGAAGAGGGCGACGATCGCGGCTCCGCTGACGGTCTCGGAGTAGACGCTGGCCGCGGCCAGGGCGATACCGATCTGGACCGGGTACTTGCGGCGCCACCAGAGGGCGATGCAGCCGAGGAGGCCGGTGAGGCGGTCGGCGGTGAGAAGGGCTGCGGGGAGCTGGGGTGTCTCGTTGGTCTGGATCTGGAAGGAGATCAGGGCCAGGGCGAGGGCTATGGCGATGAGGGTGGCGTCGGTGAGGCGGGCGCGCAGTGGCTCCCGGGGTGGGGGCGCGTAAGCGGTCGTCGGGCCGTTCATCGTGCTGAGCCTAGGACGGCGTCGGCTCGCGTCGTCGGGTCCGGCGCGTTGTGGGCCCGGCGGTAGGCCACGGGGGAGAGGCCCAGGGAGGTGTGGAACTGCTTGCGCAGCGCGACCGGGTCGCCGAAGCCGCACGCGGCGGCGATCCGGGCGACGGGCAGGTCGGTCGTCTCCAGGAGCAGGCGTGCGTGTGCGAGCCGGCGCTGGTTCAGCCACTTGAGCGGGCTGGTGCCCGCCTCGCTGCTGAACCGGCGGGTGAAGGTGCGCACGCTCATGTGCGCGTGCCGCGCCATGTCCTCCAGGGTGAGCGGCTCGGCCAGCTGTCGCAGGGCCCACTCCCGGGTGGCCGACGTCGAACGGTCGGTCTCCCGGGGGACGGCGTGCTCGATGAACTGGGCCTGCCCGCCCTCGCGCCACGGGGCCGCCACGCACCGGCGCGCCGCGGCCGCGGCGACGGCCGCCCCGTGGTCCCGGCGGACCAGGTGCAGGCAGAGGTCGATGCCCGCGACGCCGCCGGCGGACGTCAGGATGCGCCCGTTGTCGACGAACAGCACGTCCGGATCGACCTCGACGTCGGGGAAGAGGTCGGCAAAGGTGTCGCACAGCGTCCAGTGGGTGGTGGCCCGCCGGCCGTCGAGCAGGCCGGCCGCGGCGAGCAGGAAGGCCGACGTGCACAGGCTCACGATGCGGGTCTGCGGCCGGACTTGGTCCAGGACCGCGGCTAGGTCGTCCGGCAGCGTGCCCGTCGCGAGCAGGTGCTCGCCGGGCTCCTGGGTGGCGATCACCACGGTGTCCGCGGTCCGCAGCACCGACTCGTCGTGGTCGACGACGATGCGGAAGTCCTCGTGCGTACGAACCGCCCGGCCGCCGGGCGAGAAAGTGCTCACGGAGTAGAGCGGGGTCCCGTCGGCGGCGCGTGCCTCATTGAACACGCGGGCGGGGATGCCCAGGTCCAGCGGCAGGACGCCGTCCAGCGCGAGAACGGCGACGTGATGTGGCATGGCCAGAATGGTACGACAGGTGACCTTCAGGCCACTCACCGGGCGCCGTCGGTGCACCCCAGAGTGGGTCTCGCCGGGCAGTGGCTCGGCGATCGACCTTCAACTGGGCGATCGACCTTCAACGGACAGTGAGTGAGCGGACATGAGCGAGGACACGATGCGGGCCGTCACCATCAGGGAGTTCGGCGGACCCGACGTGCTGATCGTCGAGCAGGTTGCCCGGCCGGAGCCGCTGCCGACCGAGGTGCTGGTCCGGGTGCACGCCGCCGGGATCAACCCCGTGGACTGGAAGACCCGCGCGGGTCAGGGCATGGCCGGCCTGCAGACGTTCCCGGCGATCCTGGGCTGGGACGTCTCCGGCGTCGTCGAGGAGGTGGGCTTCGGCGTCACCACGCTCGCGCCCGGCGACGAGGTCTACGCGTTGCCCTGGTTCCCGCGGCCCGCGGGCGCCTACGCCGAGTTCGTCACCGCGCCCTCGCGCCATTTCGCCCGCAAGCCGGCCTCGATCGGTCACATCGAGGCCGCGGCCCTGCCCCTTGCCGCGCTCACCGCGTGGCAGGCGCTGGTCGACACCGCCGGTGTGCAGGCGGGGCAGCGGGTGCTGGTGCACGCGGCGGCCGGCGGCGTCGGGCATCTCGCCGTGCAGTTCGCCCGGCACCTCGGCGCCGAGGTCGTGGCGACGGCGAGCGAGTCAAAGCACGCCTGGCTCAAGGAGCTGGGCGCCGACCAGGTGATCGACTACACCCGGCAGCGGTTCGAGGACGTCGCCGGCGAGGTCGACGTGGTGATCGACCTGGTCGGGGCTCATGACGACACCGATGCGCGGTCGGTGTCGGTGACCCGGCGTGGCGGGTTGGTTGTTTCGATCCCTGGGGGTGTCTCGGAGCGGCTTGCTTCTGTGGCGCGTTCGGCTGGCGTGCGCACCAGCGCGTTTCTGGTGGAGCCTGATGCTGGGGCCCTGACGACGATCGGAGGGCTGGTGGACTCCGGTGTGGTTCGGGTCGAGGTGGAGCGGGTCTTCGCGCTGGAGCAGGTCGCGGAGGCGCATCGGGTGGGGGAGGGTGGTCGGACGCGGGGGAAGCTGGTGCTTGACGTGGCCGTCTGAGGGCGGGGGCTCGCGTTGGGTGGCGTGGGAGGATCTTGGGCGTGTACGAGGGCGAGCTTGAGATGCACCGGACCGCGGCGTCGTGGCCGATCCGTTGGCGGCGGGGCCGGCGATGAGGTACGTGACCCGGGTGGAGGAGGCGTGCCTCGAGGTGCGTGGCGCTACCTGGCTGTCGCCGCGCGACGCGCGCCTCATCAGGCGGCTGGTGCTCGACGTGGGCGTTCCGCTCTCGAACTCCATGCCGGTGTTCGCGCTCATGGGGCCGGGGCGGCAGAACCTGGCGGAGGGGCGGGTGCCCATCGCCGGGTTCCCGAACCTGGAACGGGCTCCCGTCGTCCGAACGGGGATCTCGATGGGACCGGTGTCCGTCGAGGTGTCC
This sequence comes from Promicromonospora sp. NPDC060204, assembly GCF_042728455.1. Lineage (NCBI taxonomy): Bacteria > Bacillati > Actinomycetota > Actinomycetes > Micrococcales > Promicromonosporaceae > Promicromonospora > Promicromonospora sp. NPDC060204. Next base: position 17,333 of record NZ_JBHWZO010000080.1, on the reverse strand, counting down.
GACGTCGGCTCGATGCCTGCTCTTGAGGTGTCGGACTGGGAGGACGCTGCCCAGTTCAGCGTGCTCGTCCGTGACAAGCCTGCTTACCTCGGCGGGTTCGGCCAGGACGATCGGGAGGTCCCGCGCATCGGGACGGCGGGTCCGGGCTGGTACCAGCTGCGCGTCCATGCGCGGGGGCGGTCGGTGGCGCGGGACCTGGTGGTGGAGGAGCCGACCGAGGAGTATCTGGTGCAGGTGTGGCGGGCGGGGCCTGGGGAGCCGGTGGCGTTCTCCGAATCGGTTGTCGATTCGTAGGCTGCCGGCTTTGAGCGGAGGGCGGTCGGTGCTGGTCACTAGGGGTGCCGATGCGTCGCTACGCTCGGTCTTCGTGAGGCGACCCGGACTGACCCAGCGGCGCGGCGTGATCTGCTCGTGAACGACGTCGACCTGCTGATGGCGCAGTGCCCGTGGCTTGCTCTGGCGAGCGCCGACGTCGGCGTGCCTGAGCCGCATCGACCGGTTGAGCTGGTCGGCACGCCTGTCCTTGCCGGGTTGCTCTCCGCGGCGACAGTTACGCCGGTCCGGCTCGACGGCGTTGAGCACGAGCTGTTGGCGTGGGGACCGGCTGCGGAACGTCGGGGCTGGTTGTGCCGACAGCCTGTTGATGATGGTGACATGGAGGTACCGGAGGCGTTGCGGGCTGTCTGGACCGCCACGGGTGGGATCGTCGAGCACTTCGGTGCTGTTTCTGACGCGTGGTGGTGGCTCAACTGCGGTGACGTGCTGACGCGTGAGGCGGCCGGGTGGCCCGTGGAGCAGATGCTCGGCGCGTACGAGTGGATGTGGGCCGACGACGGGCTCCGTATCCCGATCGAGGCGGCCGACTACGTGCCGGTTGCCGGAGAGGCGAACGGGAACCTCACCCTCGCGCACCGTCGCACAGGTGAGGTCATCTGGTTCGCGCCGGACCATTCCGCGTCAGGCGTGACGGTCCTGCCGGGTTGTCCCGAGTGCTCCCTGTACATCTTTGATGGCGCGCCAGACCTGGCCTCGTGGGTCGAGGCGGGCGCGGTGCAGTGGGCGAGGTCGTGGTGACGCTGAGCGAGCTGGAGCAGCGGCTCGTGGCGCCGTTCTACCTGCAGATGATGGGTTTCGGCGCCGCTGGCCTGGAGCCGAAGCTGCGTGACGAAATGGTGCGGGTGAGCACGACCGCGACGATTGACGAGGTGCGCCAGTTGCTCCGTTCGGGATGGCGGCCTTTGGTCATGGGTACATGGTTCGCGCTGGCGATGCCTGGCGACGAGATCAAGGACGACGTCGTGACCGCGATGGCGTCCTCTGCCGGCGGGCTGACGGCGCCCCCGCTTGCCGCGGTGAGTGCCCTGCTCGCGGGGGCCGAGGCGATCGGCGCCATGCAGACCTACGCGGAGTGGATCGGTGACCCGGCGCGCAGGGACGGGTCGCAAGAGGTGGTTGCTGCTGCGATTGCGGATCTCGGTGGGACGCCGCCTGTTGTTGCGTCGCCTGCTGCTGTTTCTGACTTCCGAGCGTTGTATCAGCGCGCTGACCAGTTGCGTCATGCGTTCCGGGCTGCCCGGGGAGGGGTGGCGCTGCTTTGATCGACGACGATGACGAACCGGGGTGGGAAGGCTTCGCTGTGGAGGGCGATCCACATGGACGTCGGCAGGGCGTTCTCGACGAGCTGAGGCGTGAGATCGGTCGTGGACACCCGCTGTACGGACGCATCGTGCGAGTGGAGGCGTTCTTCAGCGCTACCGACGATGTGATCGTTCGGCTTGATGACGGCGCGTTCGCTCATGTTCATCCGACGTGGAGCGGACGGCGTGAACGACCTGGCTACCCCGAGACGGCCGTTCTCGGGTCTGAGCGTGCAGCCCTTGAATTCATGGCCCGGTGAGGTTGTGCGTCGATGTCAGGGCGCCGGACGTAGCCGCAGGGCGCTCGGGGAGATCTCCTGCACCGCGGCGAGCTTCTCCAGCAGAAGGTCCGCCACCTTCTCCATCGGTTGGTCCTGCAGGCTGAGGAAGCCGTAGGTCGCGGGCAGCCCCGTGATGGGTGGCCGGTTTCCGACGATGAGGGGCAGCAGATAGTCCTCGGTCCGCTTGCTCGCCGCGTTCTTTCCGACCTCGTACTCGAACGTCGTCCAGTCGCGCTCGGGGTAGTCGTCGGACAAGCAGATGACCATGAACTGTGCCTGCTCCCCGTAGATGCGGGCGAGCCCGCGGCGCAGGTCCTTTCCCCAGAGCTCCGCCTGCTGGTTGAAGTCGTAGAAGACCTTGAGGTCTCGTTCCTCGAGCATCTCGACGAACTTTTGAACGACCGACCGGTCGTTCCCCGCGAACGACACCGCCACGTCGTACTCGTACCTCGACCTACGGGGGACCACCTCGGAGCTGACCTGGGTGAGGTCGAGGTGGTCGAGGTAGAAGCGGAAGGCCGGGTCGTCGATCCGCAGGGTCCGGTGCTCGTAGGTAAGGGTCTCGTCCAGGCCGCTCTCCTCGATCACGGCCGGGAGGGAATCGATCGCGCGGCGGAACGCACTCCTGACCCGGCCTTTGATGGCCGGGTCGGCGGTCCCGACGACGGCGGCGTCCAGCTCCTTGTAGGTGGTGCGGAACCCCTCGCTGGTTGCGGCGCGCTGGACGAACTTGAAATAGACGTCGTGCACAGAACGCCGCCCTTGCGTCAGGCGGACGATCTTCCGGATGTAGCGGCCGTCGAACTGCTTGGCGATCTGCGGGGCGACGACGGCGAGGTCGATGGCGACCTGCTGCGGCTCCGCGGCCGTCCGCATCACGTCGGCCTCGACGCAGGCAGCCCGGCAGATCGCCTGGAAGATCGACGGCGACCCCCTGGCGGCCCTGATCGCCGCACCACGGGTCGCCTCGTCGAACTTGATGTTGAGGGCGCGTTCCCCCTGGGTCATGAGCGTGTCCATGAACGTGTCGCTCTGCGTGCCCAGATACCAGGTGTCGTTTCGGATCGCGAGCTCCGGGTCGTGGCCGAGGATGGCGTCGCTCGTCTTGGCGATCCCGATCATGAAGAGGCGGATGCCGCTCTCGTGCCAAAGCTTGAGGCGCGAGGCGAGCTGCGTGCGCGCCTTGAGCGAGAGGCGGTGGACGTCCTCGATCTTGATCAGGTCGAACTCCCGCAGCCTCGGCTCTACCGCCTTCGCCGTCCGCCCGACGCCGAGCTCGGCGCCGAGAACGGTGAAGATGCTCTGCGCCCCGGTGTGGGCCCGCGCGTTGAACGAGAGAATCCGGTCCGCCTCGAACCCGGCTGCTGCGAGCGCCCGCTCGGCCACGGTCGACTTGCCGCTCCCGGACGGTCCGACGAGCGTGACGTGCTTTCCCGGCGTCAGGAGCGAACCCTTGAGTCGTTGTGCTTCGGCCGGCGCTACGTAGGTGATGCCCGACGCCTGCGACTCGTTGAAGACCTGGGCGAGCTGGTACACGTCCCGCGTCATCGCACTCCTCTGACCTGGGTGGAGATGCCTGGTGCCCGTCATCTTCCCCGACCGGCGTCGTCCGGCGCCACCAGCAGTTGGCAGGTGTTTCCGTCATGCGAACCGTCTGGAAGGATCGTCACGAAGGTGACATCCGGGACACGGACAGTGGTGACGCCCGTGTCTTGCCCTGCGCGGAGAGGTGCCGACCTTGACGACGTCCGACAGGTGCTCGTTCTGCAGGATCGTTCGCGGGGACGATCCGGCCGCCCGCGTGATCTACGAGGACGAACGCGTGGTGGCTTTCTTCCCGACCAAGCCGGCGGTCGTCGGGCACGTCCTCGTCGTTCCGCGCCGTCACGTACCGGACATCTGGGCGCTGGACGAGAGCGAGGCCGCCTACCTCGGGCGGGTCTGCGTGCGGCTCGCCGGCGTGGTCAGGAAGGCGCTCCGTCCCGAAGGCCTCAACGTCATCCAGTCGAACGGTGCGGCCGCCACGCAGACTGTGTTCCACCTGCACGTACACCTCGTGCCGAGACGGGCCGGGGATGCGATGGGACGCATCTGGCCCGCCAGGACGAGGTACTCGGAGGCCGAGAAGGACGAGGCATGGGCGCTGCTGCGCACGGCATGCCAGTCCGGGGTGGCTGTGGGTGACGGACCGAGCGGTGAGGACCGGCGCAAGCATCTCGAACTCGTCCAGGCCGTCGTGACCCGCATGGCCGGCGCCTCGGCGAACGTGAAGACCTGGCTGCTCCCGGTGGTCACCGCCCTGTACGGGTTCGGCGTGACCGAACGGTCCGCCGGCCTGGCGCTGCTCGGGCTGGCTACGGTGCTCCTGCTCATGTACATCGACGCCAACTACCTGCGCGTCGAGCGTGAGTACCGGGAGCTCTACGACGCTGTCGCGCGGAACGCCGCGCCTGTCAGGGCCTTCTCGTTGGATCCTTCCGGTGTTGTCGTGCCGGCGCGGCCGGGTTCGCGGCGGGGGCGGCTTTCGGCCGTGCGCAGGGCATGGCTGCCCGGGTGGAGCGTCTGGAGGTCGTGGTCGATCCTGCCGTTCTACGGGGTGCTTGCGTTGATCGGTGTGGTGATCGCGATCAGTGGGGTGTGGTGGGCCTGATGCCGTGAGGATGAAATCGGTCGTTCGCCCTGGTGCTGGCCACGTGTGATGCCGGATCATGCGGACGGAGATCTGGACGGGGGCGGCAGGTGGGGATGGTCGGGAGCCCGGGCGCACGTGCTGCCTCAACGCGGCTCCCCCTCGGGGGTTACACAGGCCGCGGGTATCTCGTCACGATGGTCTGCACCTTCGTGCTCATCATCGGTGGTGTCGGGATCGCGTTCGCAGCCTGGTCCCAGGACCGGTACGCCGTTGCCCACGACCTGTACCAGAGTGGCGTGGAGACCCAGGCGCACAACGCGGAGGTGTACTACCGGTCGTGCCGGGGATGCGAGTCGAAGTTCCGGGCGTTCATCGAGTATCCCGACGGCCCGCGCACCGTGCCCAACCTGCCGACGATCAACTTCGACAGGGATGACCTGCCGACGGGCCGATGGGTCGAGGCGCCGCCCCCCTACGACCGCGCGTTCCACGTGTTCTACGATCCCGACGACCCGACCGACCCGGACACGATCATGACGGTGGACGACGTCGAGGCACAGGTGTACCAGGACGGCCCGCTCGCGACCTGAGTGGTCGTCGGAGCCCTGCTGACGCTCGGCTTGGTGCTGATACGGCCGATGGTGCGGTCGACCGTCGAAGCACATCATCGTTTCGGAGCCGCGCGACGCACCCTCGATGCCCACCTGGTCCTGCCGGACGGGTCGGCTGAGGACGACGAGGTGCTGCGCGGGCTGGTTGCGGGCGCTGTGACGGAAGCCGCCGACAGTCGGGTCCGGCTGCGTCGCGAGCGGATGCTCGACCTCGCGATGGCGGCGGGGATCGTGCTGGTGGCGGCAAGTGCGCTGGCCTGGGCGACCAGCGGCCGAGAGGCCGTGATCGCCTACCACCTGCGGGATGCCGGCGTCGAGACCGAGGCTCTCGACGCTCTGGTCACCATCGACTCCCGGGACGGCCGCACCGTGTCCACGAAGGTGTTCGCCGAGGTCCGGGACACTGAGGCCCCGACCGAGTATCGCGATGTCGAGCTCGTCGTGGCGGAGCGGCACATCGACGAGCAGCTCGAACCCGGCAGTGGGACAAGGCGGGTTTGCCCCCGGCTGCCGTCAGCACGGGGCCGGCCTCGAAAAGGCATCGCGGCTGAGGATCGTCGGGTGACATCGTGGGCCGATGAGCGAGCCACTGGTACGACCCGCGGTCCCCGACGACGCCGAGGCGATCGCCGTCGTGCACCACACCGCCTGGGTGCAGACCTACTCCGAGCTGCTCCCAACCGAGCACTGGGAGACTGACACCGTCGAACGACGTGCTCAGCGGTGGCGTGAACGGCTGTCGGAGGAGCGGCCGGGGTATCTCGCAGTCGCCGTCGTCGACCACGGGGTGGTGGGCTTTGCGAAGGCAGGTGCCACGCGCGCCAAGGAGGGCATCGCGCCGGTCCGATCCGACGAGCTGTGGTCCCTCTATGTGTTTGGTGAGCACCACGGAACCGGGGTCGGCGCGCTCTTGCTTGAGGGTGTCCTTGCGCCCGACAGGCCTGCCGAGCTCTGGGTGGCCGAGTCCAACCCCCGTGCTCGCAGGTTCTACGAGAAGCACGGGTTCACGCCAGACGGTGTTCGGCTGACCGATGGACTCGGCATCGTCGAGATCCGCATGGTGCGGTGATGTCGCCCAGTTGGTATCTCTGACCAGCCGCTATGCTCGTCGCCCGAAGGCGTGAGATGGATTGATGGCTGAACGCATCATCGACACGCACCACAGACGCCGTTCGAAAGGGCCCCGCCATGAGTGCGTACGTTGTGTTCTTCAAGGAAAGCACGCACGACCAGTCCGAGGTCGACGCCTACCTCGAGAATGTCGGAAAGTCGTTCGATGGGCATGAAGCGAAGATCCTCGCTGCCTATGGCGAGCAGCAGGTGCTGGAAGGCGTTGCCCCTGAGGGGGTCGTGGTGATCGAGTTCCCGACGGCGGCCGCCGCTCGTGCGTGGTACGAAAGCCCTGCTTACCAGGCCGCGGCGGAGCACCGGTTCAAGGGAGCGAAATTTCGCGTCGTTCTCGTGGAAGGTGCCTGACGGTCGACCGACGATCCCTGCTTCATTGCCGCTCGCTGAGTGGGGTCGAATCTGGGGAGTCGTACGGGCGGGGCAGAATCAACCTCATGGACGACGCCACCACCATCGAGTCCGTCAGGGACCGACGCCGCGATTTCGCTCGCGCCCGCGACTCGGGCCAGTTCCACACGCCGAAGAACCTTGCGATGGCGCTGGGCGGCGAAGTCGGCGAGCTTCTCGCAGAGATGCAGTGGCTCACGGACGACCAGGTCCACGAGAAGCTGGCCGACCCTCGCACGCGGGGCGAGGTCGAGGAAGAGTTCGCCGACGTCTTCCTGTACCTGGTCCAGCTGGCCGACGTCTGCGGCGTCGATCTGGTCGAGGCCGGCCACGCGAAGATCACGCGGAACGACGGGCGGTTCCCTCCGCCCCAGCTTGCTTCCTGATTGGGCGAATCGCCCGCGGTCTGTCGACCTGTGCGCCCCTGACCTGCCTAGACTCGGTGTGCGGGCTGTTCGCCACCTGCGCTACATGAGGTTGAGTCGAGGCAGTCGGGTCTCGCGCAAGGCCTTCTCCAGGGCGACGGCCGCGAGCCTGGTGGGCCGCGTCAACCATGCGACGTCGCAGGCGTGTAGCCACTCGCTGACGACGCCGACCTGGTCAGCGGTCAGGATCGGGAGGCGGCTGCGGGCTATCGCACGTGTCACCCTGAGCTGGTGCACGGCGACGGTCGCTCGCAGCGTGATGCGGCTCAGGTCTGTCGTGGTGGTCAGGTGTGCTGAGAGTCGGCTGCGCAGGCTGGTCCCGGCGGGTCCGACGTACGCGCAATCGTAGCCGCGGAACCGGGCGTACACGCCGGGCGCCTATGGGATGACTGTGCGGGTGAAATCCCCCGGCGTGAGATCGCGGCGCCTCCAGGAGGCGGGTCCAATTGCCGCGAGTGGGCACTCGCCGGGTATCCGACGAAGGGGTTCGAATTGGCGACGACCAGGCGTCGTTGGTGTGCTATCCGTGAGGTAAGCGCGATGCTCCGATGGCGCTTCCTGGCCAGGGATACGTCGCAGATATGGCACCAACCGACCGCGGACCAGTTCAGCGAGGCCAGACCTCGCAGATCCTCTCGGCCAGAAAGATGGAACGGACCTCAATGTCGTCGTCGGTCCACGCCTCCGGATGCTCGTCCGTGAGGTTCTTAGACAGGACAAGCTGAGAGTACTTCTGGATCAGGCTCCGCTTACCGAGCCCGGCCTCGGACTTTCCCGTCTCGACCTTGAGGGTCGCGTCGTCGGTCCAGGGACGGTTCGACAGCGATGCGTTGAGGCTTTTCGAGAGCAGCGTGAGGTTTCCAATCCGGTTGACCCGAAGGTCACGCTCGGCTGCGGCCTCCGGTGAGAGCCGCATCGGCTGCCAGTGGGTGCGCCAACCCTGGGGCATGACGTGCTCGATTTCCAGGCCCGCGGGTATCGACTGAAGGTCGTGCTTTGCCAGCCAAAGTGATCGCTCTACGGCTTCGAGAACCACTCGGATCCTTGAGCGCCGGACGTTCCCGTATAGCTTCACGCTCGGCAGCACCTTCACGACGTCGACATCGGACGGCCAGAGGCGCGCATCGGCTGTCTGCTTGTCGAGGTAGTTGCGGACGGTGTTGCCGGCCTGTTCCAGGGGCGCGGCTCCCACCTCCTTGAGGATCGCGACGATCATCTTGTTCACGTCCTTCATCGTGTAGCGCAGCAGGGTGCGTCGCACGACCCAGCTCTCGAACGCCTCAAGTCCGATCCGTACTTGATCTACGGAGACGGAGTGGCTCTTCGAGAGCATCCACAGCAGGAGGGGGCTCGCCGCAGCTAGCTCCATGGTCTCGATGACTCGGCTGTAGAACCTCGCCGCAGGACTGTCACCGGTCAGCTGCGCGAAGCCTCGGAAGATATCAGCGTCCTTCCGCATTCCGCTGAGCAGAGCCTCCGCGTCGGCGGCGGTCGTCATCAGGGGGCGCGCATAAGCGGTGAACCTGTGGAAGATCCCGTCGGTCGGGACTTCCGCCTGCGTGCGCATCGTCAGCCAGTACTGCAAGAAGATGTCGATGCGGGATCTCAGCAGGCGACCTTGAGCGATCTCGGTGCGCCACCACTTGTCGTCGAAATCCGCCCAGTGTGTCTCAGGCCAGGCCTCTACTTCTGCGCCGACTGCGTCGCCTCGCTGAAACACCCAGTTCTTGATCAAGTCGGCCTTGAGAAGCGGCGTACCTCGGTCGTTCAGCGTCTCGAAGATCATCTGCGACTCCTCGCTGGAAACGAGGTTGATCGCTACAAGTACCAACCGCAGTTGGAGGACTGTCGCGAGGGCCCGGGCGCGCTCGGCCTCGTCGCCCGGAGGGGCATTGCCGTCGAGATCTGGCTTGCCCTCAAGCCATGCTGCCGCCTCGGCGCGGAAAAACGCGTGTGCAGCGACGATGCTGTGCTCGCCCGCCCACAGCGAGTGAGGGTCCATCGCGTGCGAGAATGCATCGCGGTCCGATCGTGATGGCCACAGCTTGAACCGTTCCGGCTTGCCCTTGAACTTGTTGCCAGCGTTCAGGACCAGCGCTTCGAGATCCTCGGCCTGATCGTCGTGACCTCGTTCGACGAAGACCTGCTGGATCGCATCGAGAACCAGCTGCAGAGTAGTCGTGCGCTGCTGGCCGTCGATCACCTTGTGTCTGGTCACGTCGCCAGCGATCGGCGGTACCGACTCGTACACGACCGCACCCAGGAAGTGCCCGTGTTCCATGGACGAGACGTCCTTCACGACTGGTGGGGAGATGATCTCCTTCGTCGCGACTCGAACGATGTCGTCCCACAGGGGTGCCCACTGATCCTCTTCGTTCCATACGTATGGCCGCTGGTACGGCGGGATTTCGTAGTGGACCTTCCCGCTGAACAGATCGGTCGGCGTGACGCTCTCGGCCTTCACCTGCACTCCTATGTACTCGATGGCTTGCCCGCCACGATAGTCGTGGGAAACCCACAGCTACGCCAGTTCCGGATGAGCTCGCCCGCTAGCAACTGCGCCGTGGCGCAGTAGGTCATGGTGATCCGGCGAGAGCGGCCCCGCGGGTCGACCGGGTGGGGGTCTCGGCCTTCCTTGGTGGGAACGGTCGGTCGCGCTTTCGTCCCCTCCCCGGTCTGCCGCATGCTCACACCCCTACCCGGTCACGACCATGTTGACCTGTAACAGCTAGGGTTGCTGCTCGTGGAGACGGGGGTGGAGAGCGTGCAGCATCCATTGCACGAGCGCGTTCGGCCGACATTCGAGTTGGGCGCTGTCCCACCTGTGCGGATCGTGGATCTGTTTGCCGGGTGCGGTGGGTTGACGCTCGGACTGGCGCAGGCGGCGGCAGCGCATGGGCGACGGGTTGAGATCCCGCTTGCGGTCGACTTCGAGCCGCTAGCGACGCGGGTCTACCGCGACAACTACCCGTTCGCCGAACGCGTCGAGACCGCTGCGGTCGAGGAGTTCTTCGACGGTGACCTTGGTACCGACCCGACGCTCACCGAGTACCGAACGAAGGCCAGCGTAGGCGAGGTGACGATCCTCACCGGTGGACCACCTTGCCAGGGGCACAGCAACCTCAACAACCACACCCGCCGCATCGACGCCAAGAACGCGCTCTATCTTCGCATGGCGCGCGCAGCCGAGATTCTCATGCCCGAGATCGTCCTCATCGAAAACGTGCCCGCGGTGCTCCGTGACCGGCACGACGGCGAAGGCGTCGTCTCCCGAGCGAAGCGTCACCTTGAGAAACTTAGCTACCGAGTCGCGGAGGCCATCGTGGCGCTTGAGACAATCGGCGTCGCGCAAACCCGCCGGCGTCACCTCATGCTCGCAATGCGCGATCGGCGAAGCGACCCGAACGAGGTTTTCGAGAGCCTGGCGAACGCGGACGACCGTCGCGACCTGCGCTGGGCGATACATGATCTGCTCGGAGTCGACGACGGCACTCTGCGCGACCGTGCGCCGCAAGCGAAAGCTGACAACCTTGCTCGGATGCAGTGGCTGCTCGCGGAGAACGAATACGACCTGCCTAACCGGCTTCGCCCGAAGTGTCACCAGAATGATACGCATTCCTACAAGTCGATGTACGGACGACTCTCCTGGCAGGAGCCCGCGCAGACCATCACGAGCGGCTTCGGCAGCATCGGCCAGGGCCGGTTCATGCACCCCGACCTTCCGCGAGCGCTTACCGCACATGAAGCAGCACGCATCCAGGGCTTTCCTGATTATTTCAATTTCTCTGGTTGCTCGACGCGCAGTGCCCTCGCGACAATGATCGGAAACGCTGTTCCCCCACAACTGGGGAATGCCGTTCTGCAGCGGGCGCTAGCGTTCGGACAGATCTCAGGTCAGGCACGCCCTGAGGTGACGTTGAGCAGTACTCGCTCCGCATAGGTGCATGTTTCGGAGGTAACGATAAAGCTGCTTGCAGGCAAAGGAGAGGGGCACTTAGTGGAATCGACCGCGGATAAGATACCTGCCGCCACCGAGGTGCCGGAGACGGGATTGCTGGTAAACGTGCGGGGGGATCGGTGGATCGTCACCGACGTGACCGCCCAGTCGCTGCCGCGTTCGAGCGCTGACGACGGCACGCCTGTACTCCAGCACTCCGTCACGATGCAGTCGGTCGAAGAAGAGCGATATGGCCGCGAGCTCAGCGTTATCTGGGAGCTAGAGCCGGGCCGCACCGTCGTGCGCGAGCAGGGCCTGCCCGGGTCTATCCGTGCCGACCAGTTCGATGACCCCAAGTTGTTTGCTGCGTATGTGGATGCACTCCGCTGGGGTGCGCTGACAAGCGCAGACCCAAAGACACTGCAGGCGCCGTTCCGTAGTTCTGCCTCGATCGAGGCATATCAGCTAGAGCCGCTGCGCCGCGCGATCGACTCACCGCGAGCGAATATGCTGCTTGCCGACGACGTCGGCCTCGGCAAGACTATCGAGGCTGGCCTGGTTGTCCAGGAACTACTACTCCGCCACCGTGCCCGCTCCGTTATCGTTGTTTGCCCCGCCGGGCTCGTCATCAAATGGCAGGAGGAGCTACGCGACAAGTTTGGGCTGCAATTCGAGGTTGTCAACTCGGAGACCATGAAGGGCTTCCGCCGCAAGTTCGGCGTGCATGCAAACCCATTTCGCGTTTACCCGCGGGTGATCGTGTCGATGTCATGGCTTCCGTTGCCGCGGGCTGAACGGATGTTCCAAGATCTTTACGCAACCGTGAAAAGTCGCGGAGCTGCCGGTGACCGGGTGTTCGACATTCTCGTGGTCGACGAGGCGCATCATGTTGCCCCGGCCACGCCAAGTCGATCGGGCTCCGACCGGCCGCGCTACGCGATCGACAGCCAGCGCACGATCGCCGTGCGCCGCCTCGCCGAACTTTGTGAGCACCGCCTGTTTCTCAGCGCGACGCCGCACAACGGATACACAGAGTCGTTCACGGCGCTACTTGAGATGGTCGATCCGCAGCGTTTCGCCCGCGGGGCCGATCTCGACGAGCAGGCGCTGCAGCAGGTGGCGGTGCGCCGTCTCAAGCGCGATCTACCAGAGTCGGAGTTCATGCTCCGCGACGTGCGCCAGCTCTACTTCGAGCCGACCAAGGATGAATCGGAAGCCTACGACCGGCTCATCGCGTTCACCCGCCGCCGCAAATCCGCGGCGAAGCAGGAGAGTGGCCAGCGGGCATCCGACCTCGCGACCCTCATCCTGAAGAAGCGCTTCTTCTCGTCGCCGGTGGCATTCGCATCGACCGCACAGGCCTACTTAGATGCCCGGGGCGACGTCGAAGCTCAGATGCCCGAATACGACGACATTCTCGGCGACCAGGCACCCGACGAGGAAGAGGGGCGCTTTGAGCAGCCTGAGCTTGAGGCTTTACGATCAGCGAAGCGCGTGGAGGCTGGGCTCACCACTGAAGACCGCGCCGAACTCGAAGCTCTTGTCGCGTGGGGCAACCGCTATCAGGGCCGCGCCGACTCCAAGCTCGCTGCGCTGCTCGCCCTCATCAAAGGCGAGCTGTTTGTGCCAGGCCTCGGCTGGGGCGATGAACGCATCGTGATCTTCACCGAGTACCTAAGCACTCTCGAATGGCTGAATGAGGTGTTCGAAGCTCACGGCCTGGGCGGCAGCCGACTCAAGATCATCGATGGGTCGACGAAACCGGAGACGCGCGAGGAAATCCGGGCTCGATTCACAGCACCCCCCAGCGAGCAGCCAGTGCGCATTCTGCTCGCGACCGATGCCGCGGGTGAAGGCATTGACTTGCAGACGTATTGCCACCGACTAGTCAGTTTCGATGTCCCCTTCAACCCCAACCGCCTTGAGCAGCGCATCGGCAGAATCGACCGCTTCGGCCAGCAGCGGACTCCTTTGGTGTGGCACCCCCGGGCCGACAGGTCGAATTCAACGCCGTTCGCGAAGGACACCGATCTCCTCGCGCGCCTTGCGAGCAAGATCGCGAAATCAGAGCATGACGGTGTCCCAGCGAACGAGATCATCGCGCCTGACCTGCAGCGTGAGCTCGGCAACGTTGCAGGTTCATCCCGCAGGCGTAAGACGGATGCGGGCGAGCAGACGATCAACAAGGTGTTGCTGGCCGAGCACTCACTCGGGCGCGATCTGACCCGCCTTGTCGAGCGGCTCGAGAACTCGCGCGACCGTATGCATCTGCACGAGGGCAACTTGCTGCGGGTATTTGAGGAAGGCCTGCGCATCTCCGGTCAGCCGGAGCTCATCGAGCTCGCCGACCCGCGTGAGGAGGCACGACTGTTCGAAGTTCCGTCGGGCCTGTCCCGCACGTGGGTGCCGGCTCTCGCTGGCATGGACTCGCGGCTTGCTCCGGGCGTGCTGCGCCCGATCACCTTCGACGAGCAGCGAGCACGTCAGCAGACGGACGTTGTGTACGCCCATCTCGGACATCCGCTAATTCAGCGGGCTGCGCGCGAGTTGCGCGGGCAGGTCTGGACCCGCACCGACCAGGTCCGTGGCATCAGCGCCGTCGTGGTCAATGGCCTTGACCAGTCTTTCGCGGCGGGCGTCGCCCGGCTCGTGCTGGTGGGTGAAGGTGGGGTGCGGCTTCACGAGGAGGTCTTTCTTGCGGGCACCCGTTTCAACCGTCGTCAGGAGCTCGGCATCGAAAGAGCCGAAGATCTGCTCGTGACCGCGCTCGATGGTTCCCGCATCTCGCTCCCCGAGGTCGGCGCACTGGCCGAGGTCGCGTCGCGCTGGAATTCGGATTCTGAGCACGACAACGGGCTGCGTGCCCGCGTCGCCGATGCGGTGGACGGCCGTGCAGAGCGGCGGCGGCGGGAAATCGAGGCGAGCCTGGAATCCCGTCTTGATGACGATCTGGCTGCTCTCGACCGGATCTTCAACCGCTTTCGGAGCACATTGACCAGTACGCTGGCCGCGGCGGATAATGCCCGTCTCGCGGGTGAGCGGATGCTATTTCAACTCGACGAGGAAAAGCGGCAACGTGAACGCGATATCGCCCGCGTGCGTGCTCGCCTGGCGATGCTCGACGAGGAAGCACTTATCGAGCGCGATTCCGTCAAACGTCGCTATCGCGATGTGCAGGCGCACGTGTTTGTGGCCGCCCTCGTGTTTGCCCTGACCCCCGAGGACGTCAAGAAGCTGGAGGCCGTCGGTGTCCGCTAGGAGTCTCCAGCACAGAAGCGCCGAGTGGGAGTGGCTGTCGCTCATCGACGCCGATGGCCCATTCCTGTCCCGCGCTGCCTTAAAATCGTTCTACCCGAATGGCTTGCCGAAACCGCACGCATCAGTCGACGATGTGAACGCGACGTTCACTGAGGAGTTCGTGCGCTGGTCGTCCGCCTGGTCGGCAACGCCCGAAGTGAACGCTGAGGCGCGTGACCGCTGGGTCGAGGTCGTGTTGAGGACGCTGCTTGACTGGTGCGACGATCTCCGGCTGGCACCGGCTAACCTCCGGGCAATGTCGCCGAATGGTGTGGTCGCGGTCGAGCCGTACGCCACGCTTGAGGTCGCCGGTGCCACAGCCGCGGCTCTCGTTATGCTCGTTGATCGCACCGAAAACCTGCGCGCGGTTGGTACTGACGGTTGGTCGGCGAACGCGATTGACCGCATGGCGGTACTGCTGCGTGAGTCAGGTGTGGCGATCGGAATCGTGACCGACGGCCGTTGGTGGGCGCTTGTTTCGGCGGTGAAGGGTGTAGCGACGGCGAGTGGCGTATGGGACGCCCTGCTTTGGCGCGAGGAGCGCCCAAGCCGTGACGCATTCCTTGCCCTTGCGAGCTCCACCTCGCTCGCAGGAGGCCAGGCCGAGCTTCGTCTCCCCCTCCTCTTCGCGGAGAGCGTCGCGAGCGCCGAGCAGATCACCGAGGCGCTTGGCGACCAGGTTAGACGCGCAGTCGAGCTCGTACTTCAGTCGATGTCCGACACCCATCTGCGTGCGATCGCGCAGGGTGACGACTCCCCGCTTCCCGAGGACCCGCGGGCGGTCTATGAAGCTGCGGTGACGATGCTGATGCGCGTCGTGTTTCTGCTCTTCGCTGAGGAGCGCACTCTGCTGCCCGAGCACGATCTGTACAGGTCGTCATACGCGATCGGGGGTCTTCGCGAGCAGCTGCAGCATGAAGTAACTGCGACATCTGCAGAGGCCCTCGACCACTCGTGGGGAGCCTGGCATCGGCTGTTGGCTGCGAGTAACGCCGTATACGGTGGAGCGACCTTCGAAGACATGCGGATGCCAGCCTACGGTGGTTCCCTCTTTGACCCCGACCGCTTTCCGTGGCTGCAGGCGACGGATGGGCAGGGCCGCCTGCAGGTTCGGCTCACCGACCGGGTAATGCTCGCGGTGCTGCGCGCCGTACAGACGGTTGAAGACGGAGCGATGCAACTTTCGTTCCGGGACCTCGACGTCGAGCAGATCGGCTACGTCTACGAAGGCCTGCTCGGCTACTCCGCTAAGTATGTGCCCGAGGTCATCGTCGGCCTGAAGGGTAAGGCCGGTTTCGAGCCCGAGATCCCGCTGGCCGAGCTTGAGCAACTGGCGATTGATGCCTCCTCGCCTGAGGCCTTCGGCGAGCAACTTGTCGCGCATCTGAAGAAGTCTCAGCATCACGCGAAGCCACGCACAGCGGGTCAGCTCGCAAAGGCGCTCGGAGCCTTCAGCGAGGCTACTGCCGCTGGTGCGAGCGCGCGCCTCCGCCACGCGTTGCTCGGCGACAAGCTGCTCGCCGATCGGCTTGTGCCTTTCCACGCACTCATCCGTAACGATCTGCGCGGCTTTCCATACGTCGTGCCTGCGGGCGGGATCGTCATGACCGAATCGGTGCAGCGTGCGAACACAGGCACGCACTACACACCGCGCGCGCTCGCAGAGGAAGTCGTGCACCACGCACTTGAGCCACTTGTGTTCTCGCCAGGGCCGCTCGACCTTGAGGACCGTGCGCTGTGGAAGCTCAAATCGTCGGCTGAAATCCTGGACCTTAAGGTGGCCGACATCGCCGTGGGCTCCGGCGCTTTCCTGGTCGCGGCGGCGAGGTATCTCGCAGACCGCGTCATTGAAGCGCGAGAAATCGAGCAGGTGCCCATTAGCGGTGACGACCCGAAACGGTTTGCGATCCGCGAGGTTGTCGCACGTTGCCTCTACGGTGCCGATATTAATGGCATGGCGGTCGAGATGTGCAAGCTCTCACTCTGGCTGATCTCGATGGATCCCGGCAAGCCGTTCTCGTTTGTTGATGACCGCATCTTTCATGGCAATTCGCTGCTCGGCGTCACCACGGAAGAGCAACTGAAGGCACAGCACATCTACCCCGAGACTGCGGCTCAGCGCACGTTCGCAGCGTTCGACGTTGAGAGGGATCTCAAGGACGCCGCCCGGCTCCGCTCAGAGCTGGCATCCGGTCAGGTCGATGACACAGACCCTATGCGCTCGTCCCGCACGAAGCTCGCGCTATTCTCCCGTTCGCGGCAAGTCACAAGGAAGCTCCGCGACGTCGCAGACGGCATCATCGCTGTGGGCTTACTGGAGGGCGGTAGGCCTGGACGAAGGCTTGATAGGCGGTATGACGAGCTTAAGGAGGCGCTTGGGGACGCATACCCAGAAGATGGGACGGCCGGCAACCGGCGGAAGCTCGACCTGATCATCGAAGATGGACTCACCCCTATGGTCGATACCGGCGATGCGCATTGGAGGCCGCTCCACTGGATCCTTGAGGTGCCGGACGTAGTCCACGACCGTGGTGGTTTCGACGCTATCATTGGAAATCCGCCGTTCCTCGGAGGTAAGAAGATCTCTGGGAGCTCCGGATCTAACATCCGAGAGTATTTTGTTACGACCCTCGCGGAGCACCGCAAGGGCGAGGCGGACCTAGTCGGCTATTTTCTACTGCGGGCCGCCTCGTTGCTCGCTTCGAATGCCGGGTGCGGCATGATCGTCTCGGAGTCACTCTCCGAAGGGGATGGTCGGCGAGTTACATTAGATCCAATGGTGCAGTCCGAATGGACTATTTTTAGGGCAGCCAAGCGTCGCAAGTGGCCAACCGAAGCCAGTGTCCATGTCTCGCTCATTTGGCTGACTAACCGTGCATCTACCGGCGCCAGACCGGTTTGTGACGGCGAACGGGTCGCAGAAATATCGTCCGCGCTAGAGCCCGTTTCGGTCTCGAGCTTTCCGCCGGTTCGGCTGAACGAGAACTCGGGTTTGAGC
>NZ_JBHWZO010000079.1:0-23903 GCF_042728455.1 Promicromonospora sp. NPDC060204 | reverse complement strand
ACGCCCGGCGAGTTCCGCGAGTTCCTCTCGCCGCTCGACTGAGCCCCTGGCGGGGGGGGGGGGGGGCCCGCCCCCCCCCCCCCCCGCCGGGATGCGGCAGAACGGGCACTGCTGGGTGGTCCCGTCGGCCGGCTTGTCCTGCCCGCCGATGTAGACCATGCGGTGCGGCGTCCAGAGCCGCTGCAGGCCGTCGTCGGAGGGACCGAACGCCGTCGGCGACTCGGGAAGGGGCTCGCTGTTCATCCGCGGACGACCTTCGGGCCGGTCAGACCTGCACCCGGTCGCTGACCGCCTTCACGATCCGCTCGATCGCCTCGGCGACCGGCACCCCGTTCTCCTGGGTGCCGTCACGGAAGCGGAACGACACGGCGCCCGCCTCGACGTCCTCCCCGCCCGCGATGAGCACGAACGGGACCTTCTCCTTGGACGCGTTGCGGATCTTCTTGCCGAACCGGTCGTCGGACAGGTCGAGCTCGGCGCGGATGCCCTGGGCGCGGAGCTGGGCGACGACGTCCTTGAGGTAGTCGTCGAAGGCGTCGGCCACGGGCACGGCGAGCACCTGGACGGGCGCGAGCCAGGCCGGGAACTGGCCGGCGTAGTGCTCGATGAGCACGCCCATGAACCGCTCGATGGAGCCGAACTTGGCCGAGTGGATCATGACCGGCTGCTGGCGGGTGCCGTCCGCGGCGGTGTACTCCAGCCCGAAGCCCTTGGGCTGGTTGAAGTCGTACTGCACGGTGCCCATCTGCCAGGTGCGGCCGATGGCGTCCTTCGCCTGCACCGAGATCTTGGGGCCGTAGAACGCGGCGCCGCCCGGGTCGGCCACGAGCTCCAGGCCGGTCTCGCGGCCCACGCGCTCCAGGATCTCCGTGGCGGAGGTCCAGTCCTCCTCCGAGCCCACGAACTTGTCCGGCTTGGAGTCGTCGCGCGTGGACAGCTCCAGGTAGAAGTCGTCCAGGCCGAAGTCGCGCAGCACGCTGAGCATGAAGTCGAGCAGGTGCTTGACCTCGCCCGGCGCCTGCTCGGGCGTCACGTAGGAGTGCGAGTCGTCCTGGGTCAGGCCGCGCACGCGGGTCAGGCCCTGCACGACGCCGGACTTCTCGTACCGGTACACCGACCCGAACTCGAACAGGCGCAGCGGCAGCTCACGGTAGGAGCGCCCGCGCGAAGCGAAGATCAGGTTGTGCATGGGGCAGTTCATGGCCTTGAGCCGGTACTTGGACCCCTCGAGGTCCATCTCCGGGAACATCGTGTCCGCGTAGTACGGCAGGTGGCCCGAGGTGTGGAACAGCCCGTCCTTGGTGATGTGCGGGGTGCCGACGTAGGAGAAGCCCTCCTCGATGTGGCGCTGGCGGACGTAGTCCTCCATGACCCGCTTGATCACACCGCCCTTGGGGTGGAACAGCGGCAGACCCGAGCCGACCTCGTCGGAGAAGCTGAACAGGTCCATCTCGGCGCCGATGCGGCGGTGGTCGCGGCGCTCGGCCTCGGCCAGGCGCTCCAGGTACGCCTTCAGCTCGTCCTTGGACGGCCACGCCGTGCCGTAGACGCGCTGGAGCATCGGGTTCTTCTCGCTGCCGCGCCAGTAGGCGGCGGCGTTGCGCATGAGCTGCACGCCGTTGCCGATCAGGCGGGTGTTCGGCAGGTGCGGGCCGCGGCACAGGTCCTTCCAGACCACGGTCTCGCTCTCCCGGCCGGCGCCGCGCACGTTGTCGTAGATGGTCAGCTCGCCGCCGCCCACCTCGACGTTCTCGCCGCTGTCGCCGTCGGCCGCGCCGCCCTTGAGCCCGATCAGCTCCAGCTTGTACGGCTCGTTCGCCAGCTCGGCGCGCGCCTCGTCCTCGGTGACGACGCGGCGGCGGAAGGTCTGGCCCTCCTTGATGATGCGGCCCATCGTCTTGTCGAGGGCCTTGAGGTCCTCGGGCGTGAACGGGGTCTCGACGTCGAAGTCGTAGTAGAAGCCGTCCGTGACGGGCGGGCCGATGCCCAGCTTCGCGTCCGGGTTGACCTGCTGCACGGCCTGCGCCAGCACGTGCGCGGCGCTGTGCCGCAGCACGGCGAGGCCGTCGGGCTCGCCGATGGTCACCGGCTCGACCTTGTGGCCGGCCGGGATCTCGCGGTCGAGGTCCCACAGCTCGCCGTCAACGCGCACGACGACGACGTCGCGGCGGTCGCCGTACAGCTCGACGCCGGTGGTCGTGGCCGTGGTCGTCGTCGCCTCCGTGGAGTTCTGCGCCGGGGTCTCGCCGGCGGCGAGGTCGGTAGGGCTGGGCGGCGATGCGACGTCGGACACAGGAGTGCTCCTTGGAGAACGGAAGACGAAATGGATCGAGGGGCGCCGCCCATACGGACGGTGCCCCTCGATCGTACCGATACAGTGCCGGTCCCGTGCCCGCGGACGCACCCGCGGGCGGGACGGCGGATCAGCTGTCGCGGAAGTCCTTGGCCTTCTCGCCCAGCGAGTCGATCGCACCGTCGGCCTTGTCGGGCGCGAACTCCTTGAGCTTGTCGGTAGCGGCGTCGACGTTCTCGTCGGTGAGCTGCTCCTTCGCCTTGGCGACGTTGTCCGGGTCGGTCACGAACTCCTTGGCCTTGTCAAAAAGCCCCATGGTTCGACTCCTCTTCGACACTGGCACACCAGGTGCGCCCCCTGCGCACGACGGGGTCCCGCCGGCACCCCGAACCTACGCGCAGCGGGCCCCGCGCGCGCGGTAACACCGGCCCACCTGGTATCTCGCAGGGCTGAAAAAGTCGGCGGGCGACGCCGCCGTCTCGTAACGTCAGCCTGTGGAGTACCTGATCGTCGCAGTCGTCGCCGCCATCCTGATCATCGCCGTCACCTCGCTCGCGCCCAGGGCGGGCGTCGCGGCCCCGCTGGTCCTGGTGGTGCTGGGCGCGGGCGTCAGCCTGCTGCCGTGGGTGCCGGCGGTCGAGATACCGCCCGAGGTGATCCTCGGCGGCGTGCTGCCCCCGCTGCTCTACTCCGCGGCGGTCGGCCTGCCGTCGATGGACTTCCGGCGGGACTTCACGGCCATCGGCGGCCTGTCCGTCACGCTCGTGGTGATCAGCTCGGTGCTGCTCGGCCTGCTCTTCCGCTGGCTGATCCCCGGGATCGACCTCGCCACGGCCATCGCGCTGGGCGCCATCGTCAGCCCGACCGACGCCGTGGCGACCTCGATCGTGAAACGGCTCGGGGCGTCCCCGCGCGTCGTCACCATGCTGGAGGGCGAGTCGCTGCTCAACGACGCGTCCGCCCTGGTGCTGCTGCGGTCCGCGATCGCGGCCACCGCGGCGTCGGTCAGCCTGTGGGAGGTCGTGGGCGACTTCGCCTACGCCGCCCTGGTGGCCGTGGCGATCGGCGTGCCCGTCGGCTGGCTGGGCCTGCGGGTGCGCCGCCGGCTGGGCCACGCCGCGCTGAGCACCGCCATGTCGTTCGTGGTCCCGTTCGTCGCCTACATCCCGGCCGAGGAGCTCGGCGCGTCCGGCCTGGTCGCCGTCGTGGCGGCGGGCCTCGTCACCGGCAACGGCTCGCCGCGCTACCTGCGCCCGCAGGACCGGATCGCGGAACGCTCCAACTGGCACACCGTCGAGCTGCTGCTCGAGGGCGCCGTGTTCCTCATCATGGGCATCGAGCTGTTCGCGCTCATCGAGGACGTGGAGTCGGGGACCGGGTCCGTCTGGCAGGCCGTCCAGGTCGCCGCGATCGCCGCTGTCGCGATCCTCGTGGTGCGTGCCGCGTTCGTCACGCCGCTGATCGGCATCCAGGCGCGCCGGGCCCGACGGGGCGAGGCCGTGCGCGAGACCCTCACCGCGTTCCAGGACCGGATCGACCAGCGTGCGGCCGCGGCCCCGCCCGCCTCCGCCGAACCGGAGCAGGGCACGGGCCGGCGCAAGGGCCGCCGCTCGACCGCCGAGCGCCTGGAGCGGATCCAGGGCACCCTGCGGCGCCGGACCGCCGACATCGACTACGACCTCGCCCGGCCGCTCGGCTGGCGCGAGGGCACGCTGCTGGTCTGGGCGGGCATGCGCGGTGTGGTGACGCTCGCGGCGGCGCAGACCCTGCCGGGCGGACCCGACGGCACCCCGCACCGGTCGTTCCTCATCCTGGTCGCCTTCGGCGTCGCGTTCGGCACGCTCCTGGTCCAGGGCAGCACCCTGCCGTGGGTCACGCGGCGCCTCGGGCTCATCGAGCAGGACACGGCGGGCGACCTGCCCGCCCTGCGGCGCGAGACGGAGCAGGCGGCACGCGACTTCCTGGCGGACCCGCGCCGCCCGGACGGCACGCCGTACGACGCCGGCGTGGTCGCCCGCGTGCGCAAGGACACGTACCGGGAGCACGAGTCGCAGGACGAGGACGCGGTGCTCACCAAGGACCGCTTCATCCAGTACCGGGAGCTGCGGCTCGCGACGATCACCGCCCAGCGCGAGGAGCTGCTCGCCGCGCGCTCCGCCGGTACCTACGACTCGGCCCAGCTCGGCAACGCCCTGGAGCTGCTGGACGCCGAGCAGATCGCCGTCGAGATGCGCAAGGGCAGGTTTTCCCTGCGCGAGGAGGACCCGGAGCGCTAGCCTCCGGACGTGACGGACTACACACCGCTGCATCTGGACTGGCCGGGCTGCCTGAACGTCCGCGACCTCGGCGGGCTCCCGCTCACGGGCGGCGGCGCGATCCGCGGGCGCGTGCTCGTGCGCTCCGAGTGCCCCAGCTACCTCACCGACGCCGGCGTCGCCGCCGCCGCGGCCTACGGGCTGGGGCGGATCATCGACCTGCGCCGGCCCGAGGAGCTCGTGGAGTGGCCTAGCCGGCTGGCGGGCGGGACGACCCTGCACCTGCCCGTGCAGGACCCCGGCGACCCCGAGGAGGGCCCCTGGGTGCACCTCTACCAGGGGATGCTCGACCGGCGCCCGGAGCTGTTCGCGCGCGCCGTGGCGGCGATCGCGGACGCGCCCGAGGGGCCCGTGCTGGTGCACTGCGCCGCCGGCAAGGACCGCACGGGCCTGGTCGTCGCGCTCGCCCTCACGCTCGCCGGGGCCGACGTCGACGCCCTCGCCGACGACTACGAGGTCACCAACGAGCGGCTCGCGCCCCGGTACGTCGAGCGGGAGGCCGAGCCCGGCTACGACCGGCCTGCCGAGCGCCGGGTGCCGCCCACCCGGCACGTCATCCTCGGGGCGCTGGAGCACCTGGACGCGCGGCACGGCGGCGTCGAGGAGTACCTGGCCCGGGGCGGGCTCACCCCGGGCCACGTGCGCGCGTTGCGCGCGAGGCTGGTACAGAACTAGCCCCCCGGGCCCTAGCTCCCGGGGAAGACCAGCTCCTGCCACCGGCCCGCCTCGTCCGCCGTCAGCGCCCGGGCGAAGATCGCCAGCCGGTCGACGCCGCCGGACTGCCGCTCGCCGCCGTCCCGGTTCGCGCCGACGTGCAGGGTGCGTGACGTGCACGCGTTCGCCGCCTCGTAGCCGCCGATCGTGGCGGTGGCTGCCTGCGCGCCGTCGACGTACACCGTGATCAGGCCGGTGGTCGAGAGGGTCACGACCAGCTCGAACCAGCGGCCGGTCGGGACGACGGCGCTCGTCGTCGTCCCCGTGCCCGCCGTGATGACGCGGACGTTGTTCGACGGCGTCGTGTCGATCATGATGCCGTCGGAGTCGCTGCTCGCCGACCGGTGGTCGAACAGCCGCCGGTGGCCGGACTGACCGCTGTCGATCCGGAACTCGCCGGCGAACGTCGACTCCTCCAGGTACCCGAGCGGGAAGGGTTCGGCGCTCGTGACGTAGCCCGTCGTCGCAAGCTGCTGGGCCGCACCGGTCGGCCCGTCGGCGAGCACGCCGAGCGTGCCCTCGACCCGCCAGTCGCGGCCGTTGCCGGACGCGTCGCCGTCGGCGTCGCCACCGAGGTTCCACGCGACGAGGGTGCCGTCGGGACCGGGTACCGGGCACGGCGTCGGCGGCCGCACGCCCACCACCGCCGTGCGGCTGAGCGAGACGTCGCCCGCGGTCAGCGTCGCGGTGATCGGCGACTGCCCCGTGGTGCTGCCCGCGCCGACGGTCACGGTGACGGTCCGCTCGACGCTCTCGCCGGGCTCGATCGTGCCCAACGTGAGCTCCGCCGGCTCGGCCGACCACTGCGGGTAGCCGGGCGCCGTGTCGTCCGGGACCGTGACCCGCACGGCCGCGTCCTCGACCGGCTCGGCGCCGATCGCCTCGGCGCGCACGGTGACCGGGATCTCGTCGCCCGACGTCGCCGTCGCGGGCGCCGTGACCGACAGCGACGCCGTGGCCTTCGCCACGTACCGCTTCCCGGCCTGCCCCTGGAAGACCACGACGCCGTCCTCGACCGTCGACGCGACAGGCCGGCCCTTGTGGTCGGTCAGCGTGAACAGGCCCGGCTGGAAGATCTGGTTCCCGACCCGCAGCTCGCCGTCGTCCGCGGGGCGGATCTCGATCCGCCGGACCGAGCCGTCCGCCCACGTCGCGTCGACCTCGACGTCGCCCCTGGCCTTCAGACCCGAGTACGAGCCGTCCGGCCAGGCCGTGGGCAGCGCGGGCAGCACGTCGATCCGCCCGGCCTGGCTCTGCAGCAGCATCTCCGCGACGCCGGACGTCGCGCCGAAGTTGCCGTCGATCTGGAACGGCGGGTGGTCGTCCCACAGGTTGTCCAGCGTCGAGCCCTTGAGCTGCTCGGAGAGCAGCTTGTGCGCGCGGTCGCCGTCGAGCAGGCGCGCCCAGAAGTTGATCTTCCATGCCTTCGACCAGCCGGTCCCGCCGTCGCCGCGTCCCTCCAGCGTGGTGCGGGCGGCCTCGGCGAGCTCCGGCGTCGCGGCGGGTGAGACGGCCGTCCCGGGGAAGAGCGCGTAGAGGTGGGAGACGTGCCGGTGCTGGTTGGACGGGTTGTCGAGCGCCTGCTCGACCTTCCACTCCTTGAGCTGGCCCCACGACCCGACCGCGAGGCCCGGGTAGATGCCCTGCAGCTTCTCGTCGAGGTCGGCGAGGTAGGCGGCGTCGTCCTCGCCGGTGAGCTCGGCGGCGGCCGCGGCGGAGGTCAGCAGCTCGGTGACGATCTGCTGCGAGATCGACGCGCCGACCGTGAAGTCGCCCTGCTCGGGCGAGTAGCTCGGCGTGACCACGTAGGTGCCGTCCGTGTCGCGCACCAGGAAGTCGATCCAGAACTCCGAGACCGCCTTGAGCATCGGGTAGGCGCGCTCCCGCAGGAACTGCTCGTCGCCGGTGAACAGGTAGTGCTGCCAGTAGTGCTGCGCGAGCCACGCCGCGGCGTCCGGCTGCCAGAACGACTGCGGGTACTGGTGGAACCCGGTGAAACCGTAGGGGTTCGTCTCGTTCCCCACGACCCAGCCGCGTGCCCCGTACATCTGGCTCGCCGTGACCGTTCCCGGGGCGACCATCGAGTCCACGTAGTCGAAGAACGGCTGCGTGGTCTCGGCGAGGTTCGTGGTCTCGGCCGGCCAGTAGTTCATCTGCAGGTTGATGTTCACGTGGTAGTCGGCGTCCCACGGCGGGTTGTTGACCCGGTTCCACACGCCCTGCAGGTTGGCGGGGAGCGAGCCGCCGCGCGAGGACGAGACCAGCAGGTAGCGGCCGTACTGGAAGTACAGCTCCTCGAGCGCCCGGGCGCTCTCGGCGTCGATGGTCGACCGGTACTCCGCCAGCAGCTCGTCGGTGGGGATGTCGGGGAGCCGGGCGCCGAGGTCGAGCTCCACCCGGTCGAAGAGGCCCCGGTAGTCGCTCTGGTGCCGCTTCAGCAGGCTCTTGAAACCGCGGCCGGACGCCGCGTCCACCGCCCGGGTGACCTGCGCGTGGGGGTCGACGCCGGTGCGGTAGCCGGCCGCGTGGTCCATCGCGAAGTCGGTGGCGGCGCCGAGCACGAGCGTGACGGAGTTCGCGCCCCGGACGCCGATGGTCCCGTCGCCGGCGGTCACCGACCCGCCGCTGTTGAGCACCCGCAGCTGCGACTCGAAGCGCAGCCCGTTGTTGGCCAGCCGCCCCGCCGTCGTGAGCCGCCCGCCCGCGGCCGTCTGGCTCACCGCCGTCCGCCCGGCAGGAAGGTTGAGCCGCGCGTCGAAGCCGATCCGGCCGCGCTCGTCGGCCGTCAGGCGCACGACGACGACGTCGTCGGCCGCGGAGGCGAAGTACTCGCGGGTGTAGCCGACGCCGTCGGCGGTGAACGATGTGGTCACCACCGAGTCGCCGATGTCGAGCTGCCTGCGGTAGTCGCTCGCCTCCCCGATGCCCGTCATGGTGAGGTCGAGGTCACCGAAGGTCTGGTACGACCCGAAGTTGAGCTTCGGCTTGCCCAGCAGGTCCGCCATCGTCTCGGGGGCGACGCCGCCGGTCGGCGACTGCGCGATGAGCTGCCGGGCCTCCTCGATCGTCCCGGGCCCGCGGCCGTCGGTCCAGTTGCCGTAGTCGTAGCCGCCCTGCGCGCCGGGTCCCCCGGTCCAGAGGCTCTTCTCGTTGAGCTGGAGCTTCTCGTCGGTGACGCCCCCGTAGACGACGGCGCCCAGGGCGCCGTTGCCGATCGGCAGCGCCCGCTGCTCCCAGTTGCGCTGGTGGTCGCCGGCGGTCGACAGCGGCTCGTCGAACCAGATCGTGTCGGGCGCCCCGTCGAGGCGTGGTCGGTCGTCCCGCACGGGCATGTCCTCCGGTGCTGTTGTGCCCTTGGGGGCGGTCGTGGTCGCGCCCCCTGGGGCGGCCGCGGCGGGAACCGCCGCAGCAGCGGACGCCGGTGCGGCGAGCAGCAGCGCCAGTGCTGCCGCGATCGCGCGTCGAGGTGGGCGGCGCATGAGAAGTGGGATCGAGCGGCAGGTCATCATCGGCCTCCGGACCATCGACGTCGTCGTCGTCTCCTGCGCCACGTGGACGCCGGGCGGTGCTCGCGAGCATTCAAGCAACGCGCCCGGAGTGGTGTCAACCAAACAGCTGATGTTTCCTTGCCCTTCCCGCCTCAGATACCCAGCAGACGGGGCGATTCAGTCGGCACTCGCACCGAGAGATCCGATGTATGGGTCGGTCCGCCGGCACCGGACATGCGAAAGGCCCCCTGGCCTGCGTCTCCGCGGGCCAGGGGGCCTTTCCGTGCTGGTGGGCGATACTGGGATCGAACCAGTGACCTCTTCCGTGTCAGGGAAGCGCGCTACCGCTGCGCCAATCGCCCGAGGTGGGTACGGGATTCGAACCCGTGTGTACGGCTTTGCAGGCCGCTGCCTCGCCTCTCGGCCAACCCACCGTGCTCCCCACCAAAGCGGGTATCGAGCGGATGACGGGACTTGAACCCGCGACCCTCACCTTGGCAAGGTGATGCTCTACCACTGAGCTACATCCGCGCTATGACCATCCTGGACCCTTCGGTCCTGGCGTGGTGACGCTCCGGAAGAGTAGTTCACAAACGGCGTGCCGGTCCAATCGAAATCGCCGCGCCACCTGCGCGGGCTCCCGCGCCGCCGAACGGCGCGCGAACGGCGCCCGTGCGGCGCCGCCGGAATGGCCCGGCGACGCCGCTCGCGCAGGTCAGGAACGGGTGCGTGTCAGTAGATCGAGACGCCGTACGCGCTGAGCGCCTCGGTGACCGGCTGGAAGAACGTGGTGCCGCCCGAGGAGCAGTTGCCGCTGCCGCCGGACGTGATGCCCAACGCCGTCGACCCGCTGTACAGCGCGCCGCCGGAGTCGCCGGGCTCGGCGCAGACGGTGGTCTGGATCATGCCCGACACGACGCCCTCCGCGTACCGGACGGACACGTTCAGCGCGGTGACCGTGCCGGAGTGCACGCCGGTCGTGGAGCCGTCGCGGGTGACCCGCTGACCCACGGAGGCGTTGCCCGCCGTGTAGCCGCCGGGGTGGCTCAACGACGTGTTGTCGTACCGCACGATCGCGTAGTCGTTGCCGGGGAAGCTGGAGCCGACGGTGGCGCCCACCAGGGTGGTCTGCGCCGAGTTGGTGTACCAGGTCGGGACCGCGTTGCCGCAGTGCCCGGCGGTGATCAGGTAGTACTGGCTGCCGCTGCGGACGTTGAAGCCCACCGAGCAGCGGTACCCCGAGCCGTAGATGGCGTCGCCCGAGCCCAGCAGCGGCTTGAAGGTACCGGGCGCGCGCCTGATGGTCAGAGCGTCCGCCTTGGAGCCGGCCGCCTTGCGGAGCGTGCTCAGCTCGGCCGCGGTGACCGTCGAGTCCGCGGTGACCACGACCTTCCCGGTAGCCGGGTCCGTGTACCAGGCGACGCCGTCCACGTCCGCCGCACCGACGGCGGCGTTCACCGTCGCGAGCTCGGCGGCCGTGGGCTTGTCGGGTGCGGCCGAGGCCGCCGGTCCGGCCAGGCCGGACACCGCGAGGCCGAGCCCGGCGGTGAGTGCGATCAGTCGGGCCCGCCGAGCGGGACCGGGGCGGAGAGCGGTGCGAATGAACGTCATTGCATCCTCCTGGGGTGATGGACCCGCTGGCGGCGGGCCCTGCTCGGCGAGGACGGATCGTCGTCCGCGCCGTCTCACTGACCCCGAGTGTGACGTGTGGCACATTTCACCCACAAGACCCCAAAGCAGATGTAACCGGCAGGAAACGAAAACAGCCTCTTTCAAGGTGGTTTCACCCCCGGCAGCGCTTGCGCGGGCGGGCTATGTTCGGCGGCATGAGTGCTTCCGACATCATCCCCGCCCACCTGATGCACCTGCTCGAGGCGCCGAACTACGCGTTCCTCGGCACGATCCGCCCCGACGACACGGTCCAGGTGAACCCGATGTGGTTCGACTTCGACGGCGAGACGCTGCGCTTCACGCACACCACGTACCGCGCCAAGTACCGCAACCTGCAGCACAACCCGTCGATGAGCCTCGCGATCCTCAACGACGAGAACGCCTTCAACTACATCGAGGTGCGCGGCAAGCTCGTCGAGGTGGTCCCCGACCCGACCGGCGAGTTCTACGTGCACCTGGGCAAGCGGTACGGCAACGCCGCGCAGCAGCCGCCCGCGGACAGCGCCGACCGCGTGATCCTGGTGATGAGCATCGAGCACTACACGACGCAGTAGGCGGGTCACGGACGGCGGGCCGCTCAGCCGGCGGGCCGCCGTCCACCGATGAGTTTCCTCGGCGCGGCCGGTCACCACGGCAGAGACCGAATCCGAGGGGAGAGACCCATGCAGAAGCTCATGGTGGACTTCATCATCTCGCTGGACGGTTACGCGGCCGCGGAGGGCTGGCCAGGGTTCTGGGGCCTGGAGGGCCCGGAATACCTCGCCTTCCTCGGGGAGGACGCCGAGAACCAGCACACCACCCTGATGGGCGCGACGACGTACCGCGTGATGACCACGCTGATGGCCGACATCCCCGAGGACCCGCTCGCCGACATGCCCAAGGTGGTCTTCTCCTCGACCCTGACGACGCCGCTGTCCTGGGCCAACACCGAGCTCGTCACCGGCGACGCCGTCGAGGCGGTGCGCAAGCTCAAGGAGACCTCCGACCGCCCCCTGCGCACGCTCGGCAGCCTCAGCCTGTGCCGGTCGCTGCTGCTCGCCGGCCTGGTGGACCGCTACCGGGTGGTCGTGTTCCCGGTCGTCACGGGCGCCAGCGGCAAGGAGCGGATCTTCGACGGGTACCCGGACGTGGCGATGGAGCTGGTCGAGCACCGCACGTTCGACGGCCGCCTGCAGCTGCTGGACTACGTGCCGACCGTGATGGACGGCCCGCCCGGGACGGGCAGCTGATGCCGGGCACCGGCGGACGGGAGAAGACGCCATGCTGACGCAGGTGGCGGACGGCGTGCTGGTCCACCGGAGCGAGCTGCTCCGGAACAACACCGTGGTCGTGCGGGGCAAGGACGGCGCACTGGTCGTTGACGCCGGGATCACGGGCGCCGAGCTGACCTGCCTCGCGAACGACCTGGAGGAGCTCGCGCTGCCGGTGGTCGCGGGCTTCTCGACGCACCCCGACTGGGACCACGTGCTCTGGCACACCGGGCTCGGCGAGGCCCCCCGCTACGGCACGGCCCGCTGCGCCGCGGACCTGCGCGACCTCCGGGCGGACGACGCGTGGCGGGCCCGCGTGACCGAGGGACTGCCGCCGGAGATCGCCGACGACGTGCCGCTGGACCTCTTCGGGCTGGTCACCGGCCTGCCCGCCGGGACGCCACGGATCCCGTGGGACGGCCCCGACGTGTGGGTCATCGAGCATCCGGCGCACTCCCCCGGGCACGCGGCACTGCTCGTCGAGGAGTCCGGCGTGCTGGCCGCGGGCGACATGCTGTCCGACGTCTTCGTGCCGATGCTCGGCGACTTCACCGACACGAGCGACCCGGTCGAGGAGTACCTCGCCGGGCTGCGGGCGCTGGAGGACGTCGCGGACGACGTCGAGGTGCTCGTCCCGGGCCACGGGTCCGCCGTCGCCGGGAAGGACGCGATCCGGGCGCGGATCGAGCTGGACCGCGCGTACCTGCACGCCCTGCGGGACGGCCGCACCCCTGATGACCCGCGCATCGGCGGGATCGAACCGGGCTGGGAGTGGGTGGGCGCCATCCACGAGGGGCAGGCGGCCGGATTCGCGCGGTGGACGGAGCGGCAGGGCACGGCCGGCTAGGACTCCGCACATGCGAAAGGCCCCCGGGTCGGCGTCTCCGCCGGCCTCGGGGGCCTTTCTGCGCGTGGGCGATACTGGGATCGAACCAGTGACCTCTTCCGTGTCAGGGAAGCGCGCTACCGCTGCGCCAATCGCCCGTCGTGCTGCGAGGTGGGTACGGGATTCGAACCCGTGTGTACGGCTTTGCAGACCGCTGCCTCGCCTCTCGGCCAACCCACCGCTCGGCCAGACCGCAGCCGACGGCTGCTCTCTTCAGCCGAAATATCACGAGAGCGACTTTCCGAGCGGATGACGGGACTTGAACCCGCGACCCTCACCTTGGCAAGGTGATGCTCTACCACTGAGCTACATCCGCGAAGCCGGGCATCCTGGGGTTTCCCCCGGTGTTCCGGCGTTCTGAACATTAATCGAACGGAGGGCGAACCGTCCAATCGCGCGCGCCGCCCGTACGGTTGTCCCGTGTCACCCCGCCCGGCCCATCTGCCCGCAAACCGCACGATCCCACCGGTTTCGTCCCGCCCCGGCGCTCCCCCGGCCCCGGCCGACGTGACGGGCGCCACCGGCTGGGCCAGCTTCGCCGGACGCGTCGCCACGGACGCCGTCGAGTGCGTGGACGTGCACGAACACCCGGAACGGCTCGAGACCGGCACCTGGTTCGTCGTCGCCGACTTCGAGGGCCGGGCCCGCGCGTGGCGGTTCGCCCAGGTGCACGACGCCGGCACGGAGCCCGCCAGCACCTGGCACGGACCGGCGTCCGACACGTGGACCACCTCCATGGACCAGGCCGCCTACGAGGCCGCCGTCGAGCGGGTGCGCGAGTACGTGCGCGAGGGCGAGGTCTACCAGGCCAACATCTGCCGGGTGCTGTCCGCTCCCCTGCCCGGCGGCGCCGGCGGGAACGCCGCGAGCGCCGAGCCCGACGCGCGGGCGCTCGCCGCCCGCCTCGCCGCGGGCAACCCGGCCCCGCACGCGGCCGCCGTCCACGTCCCCGCCGCGAGCGGGCTGGACCCGGTGTGGGTGGTGAGCGCGTCGCCGGAGCTGTACCTGTCGCTGGCCGACGGGCCGGACGGGACGTTCGTGGAGTCCGGCCCGATCAAGGGCACCGCCCGCACCCCCGAGGGCCTCACGGACAAGGACCGCGCCGAGAACGTGATGATCACCGACCTCGTGCGCAACGACCTGCAGACCGTCTGCCGCCCGGGCACGGTCGAGGTCACCTCGCTCCTCGCCGTCGAGGAGCACCCAGGTCTGGTGCACCTGGTCTCGCGCGTGCGCGGTGTCCTGGCCGACGACGTCGTCCGGCCCGGCGAGCTGTGGCGCCGTCTGCTGGCCGGCACCTTCCCGCCCGGGTCGGTCTCGGGCGCCCCGAAGTCCAGCGCGCTGCGGATCATCCGCGAGCTGGAGACCGCCCCGCGCGGCCCGTACTGCGGGGCCGTGGGCTGGGTCGACGGCGGCCGGGCGTCGCTCGCCGTCGGCATCCGGACCTTCTGGTGGGCCGACGGCGTGCTCCGGTTCGGCACGGGCGCCGGGATCACCTGGGGCTCCGACCCGACGGCGGAGTGGCACGAGACGGAGCTCAAGGCGGAGCGGCTGGTCGCGCTGGCGTCCTCGTAGCAGTCCGGCCGGCCGGGTGTCGGTGGCCCGGACTACCGTGGAGGCGTGGCGCACGTCCCCGGCTCCGGGGTCCCGGAGGTCCTCGCTCCCTACGTCTCCGCCGTCGTCCCGTACGACCTCGACCTGGGAGCCCCGGGCGTGCACCGGGGCATGCCCGGCACGGGCGTGACGTTCGAGCTGCCGCTGGACGAACCGCTCGACGTCTCGTGGGCCGGCTCCGACGGATCGCGGCGGCAGGCCTGGTCGTGCGTGTCCGGGCTGCACACCCGGCCCGCCGCCATCCACCACGGCGGCCGGCAGCGCGGCGTCAGCGTGTCCCTCACGCTGCGGGGCGCCCGGGCGCTGCTCGGCGTGCCTGCGGGCGAGCTCGCCGGCGAGCTGACGGACCTGTCCGAGGTCGCGCCCCACCTCGCGCACCTGCCCGAGTTGCTCGCCGCGTCCTCCGACGGTGCGGCCCCGGACGGCGCGGCCGTCGTACGGGTCCTGGTCGAACACCTCGCGCGGGCCGGGGAGCCAGGCCCGCGGGCCGACGTCGCGCGGGCGCTGGCCGGCATCGCACGCGGCGGCCAGGTCCGCGAGGTCGCGGCCGAGCAGGGGTGGAGCCGCCGTCGCCTGCAGGACCTCGTCCGCGCCGAGTGCGGGCTCACGCCCCGCGACCTGCGACGCGTGGCGCGCCTCGCCCGCTCGCGCCGCGCGATCGTCGTCGCCGCCCGGTCGGGGCGCGTGAGCCTGGCCGACGTCGCCGCGTCGGCCGGGTACGCCGACCACGCCCACCTGACCCGGGAGTGGGTGGCCCTGGGCGGCTGCACCCCGAGCACCTGGCTCCGGGAAGAGTTCCCGTTCGTTCAAGACGTCGCCGACCCGCCCCGGGCATCGTGGGAGACACCCGAACGAGGAGGACCACGATGAGCACCGGACTCTGGGTGACCCTGTCCTACCGCGACGCCGACGCCGGCCTGGCCTGGCTCAAGGCCGTCGGCTTCACGGAGCGCGCCGTCTACCGGGACGACGCCGACCCCGCCGTCGTCCAGCACGCCGAGCTCGCCTGGCCGGAGGGCGGCGGCGTCATGCTCGGCACGCACCGGCCGCGCCCCCAGTGGCCAGAGCAGGCGGGGACCGGCTCGGCCTACGCGGTGACCGACGACGTCGACGGCACCTACGAGGCGGCGCTCGCCGCCGGGGGCTCCGGCCTCCGCGAGCCCGCCGACCAGGACTACGGCGGGCGGTCCTGCGTGGTGCGCGACCCGGAGGGCAACCTGTGGAGCTTCGGGAGCTACCGGGGCGAGGGCTGAGCCACCTTTCCGACGGCGCGGGCGGCCACCGATGAGTTCCGGCGGCCGCCGTCGTCGGACGGGCATGGGAATCGTGAAAGCAGACCTGGCAGTCTCGCTCGACGGCTACTCCGCGGGCCATGACCAGAGCCTGGAGCACCCGTTCGGCCCGCTGGCAGGCGAGCGCCTGCACACCTGGATGTTCGAGCACGGTGACGCGCACAAGGCCGAGGTGGACGCCATCGTCGGCGCGGGCGCGTACATCATGGGCCGCAACATGTTCACGGCCGGCCGTGGCGCGTGGGACCTGGACTGGAAGGGCTGGTGGGGTGAGAACCCGCCGTACCACGGGCCGGTCTACGTGCTCACCCACCACCCGCGCGAGTCGGTGGAGATGGAGGGCGGCACCACGTTCCACTTCGTCACCGACGGCATCGAGAGCGCGCTCGCCCAGGCCCGTGAGGCGGCCGGGGACAAGGAAATCTCCATCGCCGGCGGCGCCAACACGGTCAACGAGTACCTCGCCGCCGGGCACATCGACGAGCTGCGCCTGCACGTGGTCCCGTTCACCCTGGGCTCGGGCACGCGCGTGTTCGACGGCGTGCCGCCCATCGAGTTCTCGTCCACGAGCGTGCGGCACACGCCGGAGGTGACCCACGTGACCCTGCGCCGGTGACAGACTGGGCGGCATGACGGTCATCTGGACAGAGGGGCGCATGGTCGCGCCCGGCGAGGCCGCGCTCAGCGCGGTGGACCACGGCATCACGGTCGGCGACGGCGTCTTCGAGACCTGCGCCGTCCTGAACGGGCAGGCGTTCGCGCTGACGCGCCACCTGGCGCGCCTGGAGCGGTCGGCGTCCGGCATGGGCATGGCACCCCTGGACCTGCGCAAGGTGCGCGACGGCGTGGACGCGGTGCTGGCCGCCTCGCCGGACGCCGGCCGGCTGCGCATCACGGTGACCGACGGCATCGGGCCGCTGGGCTCGGGCCGGTCGGACACCCCGCAGACGGTCGTGGTCGCGGCGACGGAGGCCGTCGTCGTGCCCACCGGGCGGGCCGCGCGCTCTCCCTGGACCCGCAACGAGAACAGTGCCGTCGCGGGCCTGAAGACGACGTCGTACGCCGAGAACGTCGTGGCCCTGGCCGACGCGATCGGCAAGGGCGCCGACGAGTCCGTCTTCGCGAACACCGCGGGCGACCTGTGCGAGGGCACCGGCTCGAACGTGTTCCTGGAGCTCGACGGCGAGCTGGTCACTCCCCCGCTGAGTGTCGGCTGCCTGGCCGGCATCACGCGCGAGCTGCTGCTCGAGTGGGGCGCCGAGGCGGGCCTGCCCGTGCGCGAGGCCAAGGACGGCGAGCTGCCGTTCTCGGTGCTCGACCGGGTCTCGGCCGGCGAGGCCAAGATGCTGCTGACCGGGTCGGTGCGCAACGTGCAGCCGACGGTCTGGCTCGACGGCGCCGACCTGCAGATCGGCGAGCTCTCGGCGGCCGCGCGCGACCTGTTCGAGCGGAACATGCGCGAGCGAACCGACCCCTGACGCGGCCCGGCGATTCGGATTTCGCATCCGCGCTCGAACCAGGCTAATATCGTCCACGCACGCCCTACCGGGCAGGCAGCACGGGCGATTGGCGCAGGGGTAGCGCGCTTCGTTCACACCGAAGAGGTCACTGGTTCGATCCCAGTATCGCCCACCGTGCAGAAAGGCCCTCCGGCCAGCGGAAACGCTGAGCAGGAGGGCCTTTCACTTGCCCCTGGCCGCTACTGACCGGGGTTCACCAGGCCAGATCGAGCCGCATCGCCCACGGATGCGGTCGCCCAGCGCCTGTTCGCAGGCCGAACGCCTCGCGCCGAACACCGACTTCCCTGGTCACAGGGCCTGCCGGGGCAGCACGATGTGCCGCATGACTGATGCGAACGAGCACGTGCGCAACTCCCCCACCGCGGCCAATCGCTCCGCCGGCACGATCACCCTGGGACTGGCCGGGCTGCTCATCGGGCCGATCCTCCTCACCCTCGGCGCCGGCGCCGTGGGAACCGTGGCCGTGATCGTCGGCGTCGCCGCCCTCCTGATCGGCGTCGCCGCCCTGCTCGACGGCGTGCACAAGCTCGTCGAGAACCTCGACAACGCCACCCAGGCGATCCTGGACCGCCGCCCCTGACCGCCTCCCCGACCACCTTGCGCAGGAGAAAGTTTCGCCCGACTCGTGACATTGGCAGGGATCCTCACTAATATCCGATTCCCTGACAGTCCAGTAAGTACAACGGCGTGCTACCCGGATACACGAGGAGATCTCCCCATGTCACGAACCCCGTCACGTGCACGAAGGCTCAGACTCCACC
The DNA here is from genome assembly GCF_042728455.1 of Promicromonospora sp. NPDC060204. Taxonomy (NCBI): domain Bacteria; kingdom Bacillati; phylum Actinomycetota; class Actinomycetes; order Micrococcales; family Promicromonosporaceae; genus Promicromonospora; species Promicromonospora sp. NPDC060204. The sequence continues at coordinate 6,099 of NZ_JBHWZO010000079.1, read as the reverse complement.
CGCTCCGCAGCGTGCTCGCCGCGTTCGGCGCGCTCGCGATCACGGCGGCGGCACTCGTCGTCGCACAGCCCACCCCCGCGGCGGCCGTCCCCGCCACGATCCCCCTGACCATCACCAACGACTCCGGGCGCGGCGACCAGGTGTTCGTCTACGTCCTGGGCGACCCGGGCACCGGCCAGCTCGGCTGGGCCGACGCCGCGGGCGCGTTCCACGCCTGGCCCACCGTGGGCGGCACCCCCGTGGACGCGCCCGACGCCTCGATCGCCGGCCCGGCCGACGGGCAGTCGAAGACCATCCAGCTGCCCAAGATGTCGGGCCGCGTCTATTTCTCCTACGGCAGCAAGCTCAGCTTCAAGGTCGTCAACGACGGCCGCCTCGTCCAGCCCGCCGTCCAGAACCCGAGCGACCCGAACCGCAACAAGCTGTTCAGCTGGACCGAGTTCACGCTCAACGACTCGGGGCTGTGGATCAACAGCACCCAGGTCGACTTCCTCTCGGCCCCGTACCAGACCGGCCTGCGCAAGGCCGACGGCTCGGTGATCAGCACGGGCATGCTCAAGCCCGACGGCTACCAGAACGTCGTCAACGCCCTGGCCGCCACGCCCGGCTGGACCAACCTGGCCCACCGCGCCCCGGACGGGTCGCTGCTGCGGATCCTCGCGCCCGGGCACGCGATCGGGACCGGCCAGCTCGACGCCAACATCCTCTCGTCCTATGTGGACCAGGTGTGGGCCAAGTACACGAACGAGAACCTCACCGTGGCGCCCTACTCCTACGACCCCGCCGCAGTGTTCACCGGCCGCGTCCAGAACGGCGTTATGCGCTTCACCAACGCCTCGGGCGCGTACGTGACCGAGTTCCGCAAGCCGTCGAGCGACTCCGTCTTCGGCTGCTACAACGACCTGGCCGCGCCCAACAACGACATCGGCGCCATCGCCCGCACCCTGTGCGCCGGCTTCCACCGCTCCACCCTGCTGACCCGCACCACCCAGCCCGGCACCAGCACCACGGGGTTCTACGAGGCCTCCGTGACCGACTACTACTCCAAGTTCATCCACCAGCAGATGGCCAACGGCAAGGCGTACGGCTTCGCGTTCGACGACGTCCTGGCGCAGGAGTCCCTGGTCCACGACGGCAACCCGTCGGCCGCCTACATCCAGCTCGACCCGTTCTCCGGCGCCGCGACGCCCATCGCGGGGTCCGACGGCGGCGGGGGCGACGGCGGCAGCGGGCCGCTCCCGTCCGGCACGGGCGCGGTGCACGCGTCCAACGGCATGTGCGTGGACGTCCCCTGGGCCGACTCGTTCAACGGCAACCCGCTGCAGATCGTGAACTGCAGCGGCAACACCGCCCAGACCTGGACCCGGTCCGGCTCGACCCTGAGCGCTCTGGGCCGGTGCATCGACGTGGCGTCCGGGAGCTCGGCGGACGGCGCCGTCGTGCAGCTCTGGGAGTGCAACGGCACCGGTGCGCAGAGCTGGACCTACCAGTCCGGCAGCCAGGCCCTCGTGAACCCGCAGTCGGGCAAGTGCCTGACGGCGGTCGGGGGCTCGCCTCTGCACGACGGCCAGCGCCTGGAGATCCGCACCTGCTCCGGCGGCGCCGAGCAGTGCTGGACCTTCTGAGCCGGCGCCGTCCGGCACCGCGGTGAACGGCCCCCGACCGGCAGCTCGCCGGTCGGGGGTCGTCGCACGACACCGCTCAGCGCCGGACCGCGTACCGCAGGTGCAGGGCGCGCTTGCCCTGGACCACCTCAGGGTCCTCCAGGAGCAGGTGCCGGCCCAGGTCGGCGAAGTACGGGATGCCCGCGCCGAGCAGCACCGGGGCGAGGCTGACGCACACGTCGTCGACCAGGCCGAGCGCGAGCGCCTGCTGGGCCACGTTCGCGCTGGCGATGGTGACGTCCTTGTCGCCGGCGATCTCGCGGGCACGGGCGACGGCTTCTCCGACGTCGCCCACGAACGTGGTCCGTGGCCAGCGGTCCGCGTTCTCGGGGACGTGGTGCGTAACCACGACGACGGGGGCGCCCACAGGGTGGCTGTCGCCCCAGCCGTCAGTGATGTCGAACAGGCGCCGACCGGACACGAGCGCGCCGGTGCCCTCGGTGAGGTCGCGCAGCATCTCGGCGCTGGCCTCGTCGACCAGCAGGGAGACGCCCTCGTTGGCGCTGGGCACGCTGACCGGCCCGACCGCGTACCAGTCGAAGATGTCGTCGATGCCGTCGTCCGGGTCGGCGATGAACCCGTCCAGGGACATCGTCATGTGCGTGATCACCTTGCTCATCTCAGGCTCCCTCTTCCGGTTCTCCTCACCGTCCGACTGCGGACAACCCCATTACTCATCGCCGCCCGCCTCCCTAGGCTGGAGCGATGGATCACTGGGACATGACCGACGGCGTCGTGGAGCTGCCCGACGGGCGGCGGGTGCGCGGCACGGGGCTGCGCCGCCCGCGCGGCGAGGCTCCCGTCCCGGACTTCGCCGTCTACCTGCGGGGCCGGGACCCGCAGGTGCCGGACCGGGAGTACCGCTGGGTGCGCTGGCGCGACTTCCGCCTGCCCGACTCGACGCCGGAGGCGCTGGCCGCGCTCAAGGAGGCCCATGCCCGGGCGGCAACGGAGCGGGTGGAGATCGCGTGCGGCGGTGGGATCGGCAGAACCGGCACGGCGATGGCGGTCCTGGCGATCATGAGCGGCGTCGCTCCGGACGACGCCGTGGCGTGGGTCCGCGAGCACTACCACCCGCGCGCGGTGGAGACGCGGGCGCAGCGCAGGTGGATCGCGGAGGTGTCGGCAGCGTCCCTCGGGAGGGGGCACCACCCGGCGGAGTGATCCGCTGCAGGCCGTCGCAGAGGGCTGGCGAGATCCTTGCGACCGGTGGCCAAACCTCTGGCGGGATCCTTGCGGACAGTGGCCTTCCAGCCGCTTTCGGCCCGATGCCAAGGCGCGCAGCATGGTCGGTGACGAAAGGAAAACGATGACCCGCATCGCCATCAACGGCTTCGGCCGGATCGGACGCAACACCCTGCGCGCGCTGCTCGAGCGCGACAGCAAGCTCGAGGTGGTCGCGATCAACGACCTCACCGCCCCGGACGCCCTGGCCCAGCTGCTCAAGTTCGACAGCGCGCTCGGCCGACTGGGCCGTCCGGTCGAGGTCGACGGCGACGAGCTCGTCGTCGACGGTCACCGCATCAAGGTGCTCGCCGAGCGCGAGCCCGGCAAGCTGCCGTGGGCGGAACTCGGCGTGGACCTCGTGCTGGAGTCCACCGGCCGCTTCACCTCCGCCGACGCCGCCCGCGCGCACCTCGACGCCGGCGCCCGGAAGGTGCTGGTCAGCGCCCCCGCGGCCGGTGCGGACGTGACGCTCGCCTACGGCGTGAACACCGACGCGTACGACCCCGCGGAGCACGTGATCGTCTCCAACGCGTCGTGCACCACGAACGCGCTGGCGCCGCTCGCCTCCGTGCTGGACGACCTGGCCGGCATCGAGCACGGGTTCATGACGACCGTGCATGCCTACACCCAGGAGCAGAACCTGCAGGACGGGCCGCACCGCGACCCGCGCCGGGCCCGCGCCGCCGGCGTCAACATCGTGCCGACCACGACGGGCGCCGCCAAGGCGATCGGCCTGGTGCTGCCCAACCTGAACGGCAAGCTGTCGGGCGACTCGATCCGCGTACCGGTGCCGGTTGGCTCCGTCGTGGAGCTGAACACCACGGTCGAGCGCGAGGTCACCCGCGAGGAGGTCCTGGCGGCGTACCGCACCGCGGCCGACGGGGCGTTGAAGGGGATCCTCGACTACTCCGACGAGCCGCTGGTCTCCAGCGACATCACCGGAGAGGCGGCCTCGGCGATCTTCGACTCCGCCCTGGTCCGGGTCGATGGCAAGCACGTCAAGGTCGTCGCCTGGTACGACAACGAGTGGGGCTTCTCCAACCGCGTGATCGACACGCTGGAGCTGCTCGCCCAGGGCTGAGGCTCGCCAGGGCTGAGGCTCGGGCGGCCAAGGCGCTTCCGGGCTGATGCCCAGGATCCGGGTGGTCGGCAGACCTCTTGCCGACCACCCGGCCTACAGGTCGCCGCCCTCGGCACCGGCCGAGAACGTGTGCCGGTACTCCGTCGGCGACGTCCCGAGGATCCGGTGGAAGTGCAGGCGGAGGTTCGCCGCCGTGCCGAGCCCGACCCGGTGCGCGACCTGCTCGACGCTCAGGTCGCTGCGTTCCAGCAGCTCACGCGCCAGATCCACCCGCGCCCGCAGCACCCACTGCATCGGCGTGTAGCCGGTGTCCTGCACGAACCGCCGCGAGAAGGTGCGCGCCGAGACCCGCGCGTTGCGGGCGAGCGCCTCCAGGGTGAGCTGCTCCGCGAGGTGCTCCAGGGCCCACTCGCGTGTGTCGGCGAACAGGTCGCCGAGCGGCTCGGGCACGCTGCGCGGCACGTACTGCGCCTGTCCCCCGCTGCGGTACGGGGCGGCGACCAGCCGCCGGGCCACGTGGTTGGACAGGCCGACGCCGTGGTCGCGCCGCACCAGGTGCAGGCAGAGGTCGATGCCGGACGCCGCACCGGCCGAGGTGAGCACGCCGCCCTCGTCCACAAACAGCACGTTCTCGTCCACCTGCACCAGGGGGTGCCGCTCGCGCAGCGCCCTCGTGTAGTGCCAGTGCGTCGTGGCGCGCTTACCGTCGAGCAGCCCGGTCGCCGCCAGCGCGAACGCTCCGGTCGAGATGGCCGCGAGCCGCGCCCCGCGCGCGTGCGCCGCCTTGAGCGCGTCGACGACGACTGCCGGCGGGTCGGCGGCGGCCGGCGTCCGGTACCCGGGGACGAACACCGTGTCGGCGCGCTCCAGCGCGTCCAGCCCCTCGGCCACGTGGTACGAGAGGCCGTCGCCGCCGGTCACGAGCCCGGGCGCGGCGCCGCACACCCGCACCTCGTACGGCATGCTCGGCCGGTTCGAGAACACCTGCGCCGGGATGCCGACGTCGAGCGGCTTGGCGCCCTCCAGCACGAGGACGGCGACCTGGTGGTTCTTGCGACGGGCGGCGCTCACGCCAGGAATCCTATGCACCGCGCCGCCGCGAGGTCCGCGCCGCCGCGACGTCCGTGCCAGCATGGGCCGGTGCCGTCAGACCTCGTGATCAGACAAGCGACCCTCGCCGACGCCCCCGCCCTGTCCGCCCTGCGGTGGCGCTGGGCCCAGCCGGGCCGCACGCCCGGCGCGGGCGAGGCCCAGGAGTTCGCCGCCACGCTGGCCGGGTGGATGGACGCGCAGGGCGACCGGTCGGTGTGCCAGGTCGCGGACCTGGACGGCGACCTCGTCGGGATGGCGTGGCTCGCGCTGTTCGACCGGGTACCCAACCCGGGGGACGCCGTCCGCCGGTCCGGTGACGTGCAGAGCGTCTTCGTGGTGCCCGAGCACCAGGGGCGCGGCATCGGGCAGCGGCTGGTCGAGTCGCTCTGCGCCGCCGCCGACGACCTGGGCGTGCGCAAGCTGACGCTGGACTCCCGCGACTCCGTGATGCCGTTCTACGAGCGCCTGGGCTTCACGGCGCAGGGCACGATGATGACGCGGGCGCGCCCCTAGGCCCGGCCCGCTCAGCCCCGCCGGCGAACCGGCGCCGGTCCCGTCGACTCGCGCAGCACCAACCGGTTGACCGGCGCACGCGCGGACTCCGGTGCCGGCTCGTCACGCACCAGCGCGATCAGCCGGCGCATGGCGACCTCGCCCTGGCCCTCCCGGTCGACCGCCACCGTCGACAGCGACGGCGTCGCGAACCGGCCCAGCTCGAGGTCGTCCCACCCCACGACGCTCAGCCGCTCCGGCACGCCCCAGCCGCGGTCCAGCGCGGCGCGGACGGCGCCCGTCGCCATCGGGTCGTTCGCGGCGATCACCGCCGTGACGGGGCTGGTCTCCGCCAGGCACCGCACCGCCTCGTAGCCACACTCCGCCGACCAGTCGCCGTCGACCACGCCGTGGGACGTGAGCCCGAGCCGCTCGATCACCTCGAGGTAGACCTGCCGCCGGGCCCTGGCCGACGACCAGGCGTCCGGCCCCGCGACGTGTAGGAAGTGCCGGTGCCCGAGGCCCGCGAGGTGCTCGATGATC
>NZ_JBHWZO010000078.1:0-23981 GCF_042728455.1 Promicromonospora sp. NPDC060204 | reverse complement strand
GCTCTGAGGTCGCTCAGAGCGAAGAAACCCGGGCCTCAAAGTGAACTGTCAGTCGTCGGCGAACGTGGCGACGACGCCGGCCCGGCTGTCGTCCTCGCTGGCGAGCACGCCGCCGTTGGCGACGATGTCGGGGGTGATCTCGCTGAACACCATGCGGACGTCCTGGCGGCGGGCACCCAGGATCTCGACGGCGCTGTCGGCCACGGCCTTGGCGAAGTCGCGACGCTGCTCGATCGTGCGGCCGCGCAGCAGCTCGACGGTGATGTTGGGCATGTCTTCCCTCCGGTGGCGGCCGCTCCGCAGTTCACGGCTGCGACCTTGATTCAGTGACGTGAACCACCGTACGCGTAGCGCACCCCGAAATCCATGGTCGCGGGTGCATCAGTTCACATTCTTGACACTAGTTCGACAGGCTGGTTTGGTGTGCGGGCCAGCTCCATTCCCCAGGAGTCACCATGAATCGCACGACAACGATCCGTCGCGCGGCCCTCACCGGCCTTGCCGCCGTGGGCCTCGTGGTCCTCGGGACGACGACGGCGTCAGCCCACGTGACCATCACGCCCTCCACCACCGCGGCAGGTGCCACGGCCGAGCTCCGCGTCGAGATCCCGCACGGTTGCGAGGACTCGGCGACGACCGCGATCTCCGTCCGGGTCCCCGCGGAGGCCACCGACGTCACCGCCTCCGGCACGGACCGCTGGGCCGTCGAGCAGACCCCGGACGCCCTGACCTGGTCGACCGACGAGCCGCTCCCGGACGGGGAGCACGCCGAGGTCGAGTTCTCCGTGCGCCTGCCCGACGACGCCGGGGCGACCCTCGTCTTCCCGGTCGTCCAGCAGTGCGAGGTGGGGGAGGCGGCCTGGACCGAGGTCGCCGAGCACGGGGCGGGCCACGACGCGCTCGAACGGCCGGCGCCGGTCCTCGTGGTGACGGCGGGTGAGGGCGAGCCCGCCGCCACGCCGTCCGCGAAGGACGAGCCCACCGCGGAGCCCACTCCCGAGGCGACCGTGATCGCCGAGCCGGCCGCGGAGCCTGCCGCCGGCGAGCCTGCTGCCGCGGAGCCTGCCGCCGCCGAGGCGCGCGGCCCGCTGGTCACCTACGGTGCCGCGGGCCTCCTGGCCGCGGGCGTCCTGGTGGGCGGGGCGGTGCTGCTGCGGCAGCGCCGACGCGGATGACCCGCCGTACCGCGGGCCACCGCACCGCGGGGCGGCGCGCCGGCGGCTGGCTGCTCCTGCTCGCCGTCGCCTGGGCGCTCCTGCTCGGGTCGGCGAGCCCCGCCGCGGCCCACGCGACCCTCATCAGCACCGACCCGGCGCAGGGCGCGGTGCTCGACGCCGCCCCCGAGCGGGTCACCTTCACCTTCAACGAGTCCGTGATCGGGGTCCCGGCCGGGACCAAGGTGTTCGACGCGACCGGCGAGGAGGTGGCGTCCACGGCCACGGTCCGCGCCTCGCGGCTCCTCGTCGACCTCGACGAGGAGGTCCCGGACGGCACGCTCGTGGTGGTGTGGCGGCTCGTGTCGGAGGACGGTCACCCGATCGGCGGCTCGCTCAGCTTCTCGGTGGGGGCGCCCAGCGACGTGGTGGACGTGCCGACCGGCGCGGACGCCGGCACCGACGCGCCCGTCCTGCTCGGCGTCGTCCGCGGGGTGGGGTACGTGGGCCTGCTGGCGGCCGCCGGGGTGGCGGCCTTCGTGGTCCTGTTCCTCCCGCGCGACCGCGTGGCCGACCGGTCACGCACGCGACTCCGTGCCGTCGCCAGGATGGCGGCCGGTGTCGCCGCCCTCGGCTGCGGGCTGGCCGTGCCGCTGGTCGCGCTCTACCAGCTCGGCCTGCCGGCGTCGGCGATCACCGACGGCTCGACCTGGTCGGCGCTCGCGCCCGCCGAGTACGCCGTCCCCGCCGCCGTGGTCGCGGGGCTCGCGCTCGCCGTCCGGTCGCTCCCGGCGGGTGTGGCGCCCGACCGGAAGCGGGTCGTCCTGGTGCTGGCCGGTTGCGCGCTCGCGCTGGCCGCGCCCGCGTTCACCGGACACACGCGCGCGGCGATCCCCGAGGCGCTCGTGATCGGCGTGGACGTGCTGCACCTGGCCGCGGGAGCCCTGTGGCTCGGCGGCCTCGTGGCGGTCGCGCTCGTGCTCGGGGACCTCGCGCGCGGCGACGCCGGCGCCGTCGTGCTGGGCCGCTTCTCCACCTGGGCCTCGGTGGTGCTGGCGGTGCTCGTGGTCGCCGGGACCGTGCTGGCCTGGCGGGTCGCCGGAAGCTGGGGCGCGCTCGTCGACTCCGGCTACGGGGCGCTGCTGCTGGTCAAGGTCCTCGCCGCCCTGGTCGCGATCGGGATCGCCGCATGGAACCGGTTCGCGCTGCTGCCGCGCCTGCGCACCGCACCACGCAAGGGTCGTGCGGCGCCCGCCGCGCTCCTGGTCCGGACTGCGCTCGCAGAGGCGGGCGTGCTGGTTGTCGTCCTGGCCGTCACGGGCTTCCTGGTGGACCGGAGCCCCGAGTCCGACACGGCCGTCACCGCCGACGAGGTGCGCGGCCCGACCGCCGAGGAGTCGGTGCAGCTCGACGACATCTCGGCCCGGATCACCTTGGCCCCCCTCGCCGTCGGCCCCGCCACCCTCACCATCGAGATGACCGACGCCGCCGGCGAGCCCGTGGAGGGCTACGAGGCGCCGCGCCTCGCACTGGCCTCGGACGAGGTGGAGCTCGGCGAGGTGACGCTCAGCTCGCTGGGGCCGGGCGTCTACGCGGGCGACCTCGTGCTGCCGACCACGGGGGAGTGGGACGTGCAGGTGTCGCTGCGCACCACGGAGTTCGACAACCCGGTGCAGACGGTGACGTTCGTCGTACCGTGACGGACGTCGGCGTCGTCGGCCAGGACCGCGGACCGGGTGAACTCCCGGGCGAGCCTGGCCGGCACCGTCGGATCCGGGCGATCCTTTGCGTGACGCCGGACCTGGCCGGCTCGAACCGAGGTGGCGGGGATGCGCGCGAAGACTGAACGGGAGTACGCCCGGCAGGGCCTCGTGGTGCTCGTGGTGTCCGGGTCCGTGGTGGTCTACCTGGCGCTGGACCCGGGCTGGCCGTTCCTCGTGAGCGTCCTGGTCTTCGCCACCGTCGTCCCGGGGCTCGCGTGGCTCGTCGCGGGTGCGGTGTATCCGCGGGAGGACCGAAACGTGCCGGTCCCGATCGACCGTGGATCCGGCGACGGCTACACCGTCTATCTGGGCGCCGAGCCGACCGGGGAGCGGGAACGCCAGATCGAGATGTTCCTGATGATCAACGGCGCCTCGCGCCGGAGCATCCAGGAGGCCGGCCTGACCGCGGGGTCGCCGGTGTTCATCCGCGTAGCGGAGAGCGAGGCGCGGCAGATCCTCGCGGAGATGAGCGAGTTCGGCATCCAGGCACACCTGGCACGTGAGACGTCGCGGGCCTGGCCCGCGCCGTCCGCCCCGCGCTGCCTCCCCAGACATTCTCCGCCGTGCCAGTCGAGTGGTCGGACTAGTCGACTGACTCGGCCGATCTGGTGTGGCGAGTCAGCCGGGTGGTCGGACTAGTCGACTGACTCGGCGAATGCGGGTTGGAGGGCGGACCGCAGCCGGTCCGCGTAGGCGCGGCGGCGGTCGGCGGGGAGCCAGTCCGGCTCCGGGAGCGTGCCGTAGAGGTCGTCGCCCGGGTAGCGGGGGAACAGGTGCTGGTGGAAGTGCCACACGTCCTGGTTGCCGGCGGGCTCGTTGTGCTGGCGGGTGGAGACGCCCGCGCAGCCGTACGCGGTGCGCATCGCGCGGGCGAGCCGCTGGGTGACGTCGAAGATCGCGTGGCCGTCGGACGCCGGGAGGTCGTACAGGTTCTCGTGGTGGGCGACCGGGATGATCAGCGCGTGGCCGGCGTTCCGCGGCCACCAGCGGGGCGCGATGATCGCGAAGACCCGGTCGTCGCGGTAGACGACGTCGGTCTCGCGCTCCGCCGCGAAGTCGCAGAACGGGCAGTCGTAGTCCGCGGGTTCGTGGTTGTGCACAGGTGGACCCTAGGGCCCCCGCCGAGGCGGGGACAGGGACGGTCCCGCCCGGGCGCGAGCCGACCCGCGCCCCCGTACGGTGGGCGGCATGACCGATGCCCCGGCGCTGATCTGGTTCCGTCGCGACCTGCGCGTCGCAGACCAGCCGACCTTTCTCGCCGCAGGTCAGGGCGCCCGCGCGCTGGCCCTGTTCGTGCTCGACCCGCGCCTGCTCAAGCCCTCCGGCACCCCGCGGCAGTGGTTCCTCTACGGCTGCCTGCGGGACCTGAGCGAGAGCCTCGGCGGCAGGCTCCTGGTCGTGAAGGGCGACCCGGTCGACGTCGTGCCCCGGGTGGCCGAGGCGATCGGCGCGGGCGCCGTCCACATCGCCGCCGACTTCGGTCCCTACGGCCAGGCCCGGGACAACGACGTCGAGCACGCGCTCGCCGAGCAGGGCCGCGAGCTGGTGCGCACGGGCTCGCCGTACGCCGTCGCCCCAGGCCGGGTCCGGTCCGGGGACGGCGGCCGCTACCGCGTGTTCACGCCGTTCAGCCGGGCCTGGGCCGACCACGGGTGGCGCGCCCCCGCGGACACCGACGCGGGCTCCCTGGACTGGATCGATCCCGCGACCGTCGACGTGAAGGCAACGGAGATCCCCGACCAGCCCACCGTCGACGCCGACCTGCCCGAGCCCGGGGAGGCGGCGGCGCACCGGCGCTGGGACGAGTTCGTGGGCGACCACCTCCAGGACTACGCGGACGGCCGTGACCGGCCCGACCGCCCTGGCACCTCGCGGATGTCGGTCTACCTCAAGTACGGCTGCGTGCACCCGCGCAGCCTGCTCGCCGACCTCGCGGCCAAGCGCTCGAACGGCGCGCAGTCGTTCCGCAACGAGCTCGCGTGGCGCGACTTCTACGCCGACGTGCTCGACCAGCGCCCCGACTCCGCCCACCGCAACTACGACCGCTCCTTCGACGCGCTGGTCACCGACAGCGGGCCCGAGGCCGACGAGCTGTTCGCCGCCTGGCGGGAGGGCCGCACCGGCTTTCCCGTCGTCGACGCCGGGATGCGGCAGCTCCTGGCCGAGGGCTGGATGCACAACCGGGTGCGCATGATCACGGCGTCGTTCCTCGTCAAGGACCTGCACCTGCCGTGGTGGTGGGGCGCACGGCACTTCATGAGCAAGCTCGTCGACGGCGACCTCGCCTCCAACCAGCACGGCTGGCAGTGGGTGGCCGGTAGCGGCACCGACGCCGCCCCGTACTTCCGGGTGTTCAACCCGGTGCTGCAGGGCGAGCGGTTCGACCCGGACGGCGCCTACGTGCGCAAGTACGTCCCTGAGCTCGCGGACGTGCCGGGCAAGGCCGCGCACCAGCCCTGGAAGCTGCCGGACGGTCCGCCGACCGGCTACCCCGTGCCCGTCGTCGACCACAAGGCCGAGCGCGCGGAGGCCCTGGACCGCTACGAAGCCGTCCGCGCGGCGCGCCAGATCCCCCGAACCGGGTGAGCGTCCCCGCACACGGGAGTGGTCGACTGCGTGGTGTCGTGCCCACACGGCAGCCAGGCGCACCTAGGAGAGTCGGACATGAGCGACTCGTTCGGCGGCAACGTGCTCGTCTACCAGGCGAAGCTGCGGCCGGCCGTCAACCCGGAGTACCTCGTGCGACGGCCCCGGCTGATCGAGCTGCTCGACACCGCGGTCGAGTCGCCGCTCACCCTCGTCGTCGCGCCGGCCGGCTCGGGCAAGACCTCCCTGCTGCGCGACTGGGTGGGCTGGACCGACCTGCCGCACGCCTGGCTGTCCGTCGACGAGTCGGACCGTGATCCCGCCCAGCTCTGGCTGAGCATCCTCGCCGCGCTCGACGGGATCGCCCCTGGCTGCGCCGAGCCCGCCGCCGACCTCATCCGGCGTCGGCACGCGCTCCTCGACGCCGTGGGGACGCTGCTCGACGACCTGGAGTCGCGGCGGTACGGCCCGCGCGTGCTGGTGATCGACGACCTGGAGCTCGTGGACGAGGCGGTGGCGGGCGGGTCGCTGACGATGTTCGTCCAGCACCTGCCCCGGTGGCTGCGCGTCGTGCTGGTCAGCCGGCACGTCCCGCCCCTCCCGGTGGACCGGCTGCGCGCGCGGGGGCTGATCGGCGAGGTGCGGTTCCCCGAGCTGCGGTTCTCGTTCGACGAGGCGACCGAGATGCTGTCCCGGCTGGCCCCGACGCTTCCGCCGCAGCGCGTGGCCAAGGCCGCACGGCACGCCGGCGGCTGGGCCGCCAGCATCCAGCTCGCCGCGCTGGCCGCCCGGACGGCGGACGCCCGTGCGGCGCCGGACGCGCCGCGGCAGGACGACGTCGAGCGCTACGTCGGCGACTACGTCTGGCACGAGGTGCTCAGCGGGGAGCCCGCCGACGTCGTCGACGTGCTGATGGCGGTGTCCGTGGTGGACCGGGTGGAGCCCGGCCTCGCCCGGGTGCTCGCCGGCCGGCCCGACGCCCCGGAGCTGCTGGAGCGGGCCGAGGAGCGGGGGCTGTTCGCCGCGCGGATCGAGCCCTCGGGGGCGTACGAGACGCACGCCCTGGTCCGGGACGCCCTCCTGGTCGAGCTGCGCAGGCGCGACCCCGAGCGCCTGGCCGAGCTGCACCGCCGCGCCGCGCGGTGGTTCGAGGACGGCGGGCGGCCGGTGGCCGCGCTCGAGCACCTGCTGCGCGCCGGACAGGACCGCGCGGCGCTCCGGCTGCTGGCGTCCTGCGTGCCCCAGCTCTACGACAGCGGGCGCGAGGTCACCGTGCGGCGCATGCTCGCCGCGATCCCGGTGGGCGCCGCGTCGGGCGACACCGCCGCGGCCGTCGACCTCGCCTGGTGCCAGCTCTTCGCCGACCGGAACGCGTTCGTGCAGGCCGTGCACACCGTCGTTGCCCAGGCCGACGGCGACGGCGCGATCGAGCCGGGGCTGCTCGCGCGGCTGGAGATGCTCCGCGCGGCGTCGGCGGCCGTGTCCGGCGACTGGGGCGCGGGGGCCCGGTCGGCACGCTGGGCCCTCGCGACGATCGGGGACCGCTGGCAGACCGACCCGCTGTGCCGGTTCGGCTGGAACCTGCTGGCCCGGGAGATCGCCCTCGCGGAGCGGTGGGACGACGCCGGCGCGGAGGTGCGCCACGTGGCCCGCACCCTCAGCCCGGTACCCGGACGGCGGATCGCCTTCGAGGCCACCCGGGCCCTGGGCGCGGCCCTCGCCGGACGCCCGGTCGAGGCGCTGCGCCTGGTGTACGGCACCCGGCAGGTGTCCGAGGCGGCGAACCTGACCACGGCGCAGACCGAGCTGATGGTCGCCGAGGCGCTGGCCAACCGGGAGATCGGGGAGCAGTCCGCGGCGCTGCCGGTGCTGTCGCGCCTGGTCGAGACCCCGTGCGACCCGGTGCCGCACTGCCGGCTGCTGGCCTCCCTGGAGCTGGCGCGGGCCGCGGTCGACTCCGGCGACGGCGCGGCGGCCGAGCGTGCCTTCGGCGACGCGACGGAGCTGGTCGACACGGAGCTCACGGGGCCCGGCAGCCGCACGCTCCTGGCCCGCACGGGCACCCTGCTGGCCCTGGCCGAGAGCCGGCTCGACGACGCCGCGCGCTGGGCCGCCGAGGTCGACGACCCCTTCTGGGGCGGTGTCGAGTCGGCGCGCGTGCTCATCGCGGAGGGCGACGTCGGCGCGGCGGACACGACGCTGCGCGCGGCCGCCCCGCGGTGCGTGCGGCACCACGTGCTCCTCGACCTGCTGCTGAGCCGCACGACCCGCGACGCGGACGAGGCCGAGGCCGCCCTGTCGCGCGCGGTGCGGCTCGCCGCCGCGCACGGCCTCGTGCAGACGGTCGCGTCCGAGGGCACGGAGGTCGTCGAGGCGATCGAGCGGCTGGCCTGGCAGGTGCCGCGGCCCTGGCTGGACCGGCTCCGCCGCGTGCCGCTCTCCGGGGCGTCCCCGCCCGGGACGGCGGTGGTCGAGCTCGTCGAGGACCTGACGGACCGGCAGCTCGGCATCCTGCGGATGCTCCCGAGCCGGCTCAGCCTGCGGGAGATCGCGGACGAGCTGTTCATCTCGGTGAACACGCTCAAGTTCCATCTCAAGGTGATCTACCGCAAGCTCGGCTGCGGGTCCCGCGCCGAGGCGGCCGACCTGGCCCGGGCCCTGATGAACCGGCCCCGGCGCGGTCAGCCCGCCGGCGCCTGGCGGCGCTGAGGGCGGGCGCCCGGCGGCGCTGAGCGCCGGCGCCGGGCGGGGATCACTGATCGCCGGGTGCGCCGTCCCCTGCCGTCAGCGCGGCGAGCGCCGCCCGGGTCTTGGTCTCCTGCGGGGAGCCGAGGTCGAGCCCCTTGCCGGCCAGGACGGCCTTGGTCTCCGCGGCGGCCTGGAACGCCTGCTCCGGGGGTGCCTTGGTGGACAGCTCAAGGATCCGTGAGCCGTCCGGCAGCCCCCACAGCTCGGCGACCATGCGGCGCCGGTACCCCTTGGCCCGGAACCGGCACTTGATCAGGTTGATCGGACCCAGGACGACGAGGTCGTCGGCCTGCACGCCCTCGGGCCAGCGCTCGCCGAGCAGGGCGCGCTGGTCGTCGTCGAGCAGGCCGTGGATGCCGCGGTCGCCGAGCATCAGCTTGCGGACCCGGCGGTCGGGCGCCTCGACGGTCAGGGAGCACGAGCAGGTGTAGCCGGCGGGTGACGCGTCGAGCTCCACCTTGAACCCGGCGTGCCCGCGGTAGCCGTCGGGGACGTCCTGCGGCATCGCGGGCCGGAGCTTGACCGTCAGGTCGGCGGGCTTGCGCTGGGTCCGGCGGGCGCGCAGCACCACCCCGGCGGTCGAGAGCCGCAGGTCGGGGGTGTCGACGAACGCGACCTGGCGCAGCACCGCGTCCAGCGGGTCGATGCCGAGGGTCCGCACGGCGGTGCGCTGGAAGTCGTCGGGGACGGTGAGCTTGAGCTCGACCGAGTCCACGTCGGGCAGGATCGCGAGCATGCCGGTGAGCTGGTCGGCGTCGTAGGTGGGGATGGCGGACATGGGGGCCTCCGGGGGTGTGTCCCGCGATCATGGCGCGGGACCGGGTGGCGCAGGTCCACCCCGGTGCGGGTGGGCCGCTACCACCCTGGTCGACGCCAGCCTGGGCTCGGAAGCGTTGTATCCGCCCGTCACCGCAGGAGGTGCGGAGATGACCGAGCTGGACGTCGGACCGATCGACTACCTCGCCGTCGAGTTCCCCGGCAGCAGGATGCGGGGCAAGGGCCTCGCCGCGCTGCTGGACCTCGTCGAACGCGGGATCATCCGGATCCTCGACCTCCGGGTCGCCAGACGTACCGAGGAGGGCGACGTCGTCGCCGTCGCCCTCACCGACCTGGACCACGACGGCTCGCTCGACCTCGCCGTGTTCGAGGGCGTGGGCTCCGGCCTCCTCGACGACGAGGACCTGGCGCAGAGCGTCGCGCTGGTGGCCCCCGGCGACGCCGTCGGCCTCATCGTGTACGAGAACACGTGGGCCGGCCCGTTCGTGACGGCCATGCGGGAGGCCGGGGCGCAGGTGATCGCCACCGGCCGCATCCCCGTGGAGGACGTCGTCGCGGCGCTCGACGCGCTGGAGGCGGAGCAGACGTCGCCGAGCACCACACCGGCTCAGACGCAGGAAGGGATGACGTGATGGGACTCATCGGAGGCATGGCACGCACGGCCGTCGTGGCCGGGACCGCGACCGCGGTGTCCAACCGGGTCTCGCGGCGTCAGGCGAACCGCTGGGCGGCGCAGGAGTCCTACGCGGCGCCGCCGCCGCAGCAGCAGGTCTACGCGGCGCCCCCGCCGCCTGCCCCGGCCCCGGTCACGAACCCCGGCCCGGCGTCGGAGGACGTGATCGCGCAGCTCGAACGGCTCGGCCGCCTGCGGGACGACGGCGTCCTGACCGACGCCGAGTTCAGCGCCCAGAAGGCCAGGCTCCTCGCCGGCTGACGTCTTTCCCCGCTGTACCGCCCGACCGGACGGAGGCAGGTCATGAGCGCCATGGACGCTTCGCACGAACCCGCGCACGAGCCCGTGGCGCGGCACGCCGCCGAGCCGACGCCTGCCGCGGAGCCAGTCGCCCAGGTCCGCGCCAAGGTGCCCGCGACGGCGTGGATCTCCTGGGTCGCGCTCGCCATGATGACCACCAGCTCGGTGGCGAGCCTGCGGGCAGCGCCGACCATGGCGGTCTACGGGCTGGCGTGCGTGTTCCTCTACCTGGTGCCGGCGGTGGTCTTCCTGCTGCCGACGTCGCTCGTCTCCGCGGAGCTCGCCTCCGGCTGGAAGGGCGGCGTCTACAACTGGGTCGCGCGCGGCATCTCCAAGCCCATGGGGTTCCTCGCGGTGTGGTGCCAGTTCGCGATGACGATCTTCTACTACCCCAGCCTGCTGGGGTTCGTCGCGAGCACCCTGGCCTACGTCTTCAACCCGGCGCTCGCGAGCAGCGGTGTCTGGACGGCGTGCGTGATCATCGTCGTCTACTGGAGCGGCGTCTGGGTCTCCTCGCGCGGCACCAAGGGCGTGGCGGGGCTCGCGAGCGGCGGCCTCATCATCGGCACGCTGATCCCCGGCGTGGTGCTGGTGGTGCTCGGCATGGTGTTCCTCGGCCAGGGCAACGAGTCGGCCGCGCCGATGACGTCCGACCACATCCTCCCCGCGTGGGCGGGGCTCGCCAGCCTCGTGCTCATCGTGAACAACTTCCTCTCCTACTCCGGCATGGAGATGAACGCGGTGCACGTGTCGTCGCTGCGGAACCCGGGCAAGGAGTTCCCGAAGTCGATGTTCCTGGCGATGGGCATGGTGCTGCTGATCTTCATCCTCCCGGCCCTGGCGATCAGCTGGGTGGTGCCTGCCGACCAGCTCTCGCTCACCGCCGGGGTGATGCAGGCCTTCGACGCCGTGTTCGCGAACTTCGGGACGCAGTGGCTCACCCCGATCGTCGGCGTCATGCTCGTGGCGGCCTCGCTCGGCGGGATGCTCACCTGGCTCGCCGGCCCGTCCAAGGGCCTGCTGCTGATCTCCCGCCAGGAGGGCTACCTGCCGCCCTACCTGCAGCGGCTCAACAAGAACGGGGTGCAGCAGAACATCCTGGTGGTCCAGGGCGTCGTCACCACGGCGATCGGCCTGATGTACGCGCTGATCCCCAACGTCTCCAGCGCGTACTGGATCTTCTCGGTGATCACCACGCAGGTGTACCTGATCATGTACCTGCTCATGTTCGTCGCGGCGATCGGGCTGCGCCGCAAGTACCCCGACCATCCGCGCGGCTTCCGCAGCCCGATGCTCAAGTCGCTCTGCGGCATCGGCTTCGGGGCGTCGCTCGCAGCCCTGCTGGTCGGGTTCGTGCCGCCGTCCCAGTTCAGCGGGGGCAACCCGGCCGTGTACGTCGTGATCGTCGTCGTCGGTGCCCTGGGCCTCGGCCTGCTGGTCCCGTACCTCTTCTACCGGGCTCGCAAGCCCTCGTGGAAGCTGGAGGAGTCGGCGGAGGAGGCGAGCCCGGAATGAGCACCCCCGACGAGACCCAGTCCAGGCGCGAGCGCACCATCCTGTACGTGGCGGTGGGCGTCGTGATCGGCGTCCTCCTCGTCCTGGCCCTGGTCCTCTACCGCGCGGCGGACCGGACCCACGACGCCGAGGCGAAGGCCGACCAGCTGATCCAGGCGCTCGACGAGGCGGGGGCCACGGTCTCGCCGTCGAAGGACCAGATCGTCCGGGTGCTCGGCGACGACGGCGGGGCGACCTGCGCCGACCCGAACGACCCCCTGAACCGCGCGACGCTGCAGGCGCAGCTCGCCAACGGCGCCGGCGGGCCCGGGTCGCGCCCGGTGATCTCGGACCGCAAGATCCTGCGCGGCCAGATGCTGATCATCCAGATCTACTGCCCGGACGAGCTCGAGGAGTTCCAGCAGTACGTGGACAGCCTCGAGACCGACGACGTGACGGGTGCCTGACCATGGACCTCCGCGCCCGGGTCGACGCCGAGATGCCACAGGTCCGCGCCGAGCTCGCCGAGCTCGTCGCCATCCGGTCGGTCGCGGACCCCCGGCAGTTCCCGCCGGACGAGTGCGACCGGGCCGCGCAGTGGGTGCTCACCCGGTTCGCCGACGTCGGCTTCGAGGACGCGCACCTGGAGCGGACGGCGGACGGGAGCATGGCGGTGGTCGGCTCCCGGCCCTGCGCCGACCCGGCCGCGCCCACCGTGCTGCTCTACGCGCACTACGACGTGCAGCCGCCGCTGGACGAGGCCGCGTGGCGCACGCCGCCCTTCGAGCTCACCGAGGCCGACGGCCGCTGGTTCGGCCGCGGCAGCGCCGACTGCAAGGGGAACATCGTCATGCTCCTGGCCGCCCTGCGGGCGCTCGGCGAGCCGCCGGTGCACCTCAAGCTCGTGGTCGAGGGTTCGGAGGAGCAGGGTACGGGCGGCCTGGAGGCGTTCGTGCCCGAGCACGCCGACCTGCTGCGCGCCGACGCCGTCCTCGTGTGCGACACCGGCAACGCCGCCGTCGGGCAGCCCGCCGCGACCGTCAGCCTGCGCGGGATGGTCAACGTGGTGCTGACGCTCCAGGCGCTCGCCTCGGAGGTGCACTCCGGCATGTTCGGGGGCGCCGCCCCCGACGCGCTGGCGGCCCTGGTCGCGGTGCTGGCCACCCTGCGCGACGGCAACGGGGACACCACGGTCGCCGGGCTCGACCACCGCGGGACCTGGGCGGGCGAGGGGTACCCCGCCGACCGGTTCCGGTGGGACGCGACCGTGCTGGAGGGCGTCTCCCTGCTCGGCGACGGCAGCGTCGCGGACCTGCTCTGGGCGCGGCCCGCGCTGACCATCCTGGGCATCGACTGCCCGCCGGTGGTGGGGTCCGCCTCGGCGATCACGCCGCGCGCCTCCGCCCGGCTGAACCTCCGCATCCCGCCGGGGACCACGGCGGACCAGGCCCGGACGGCGCTCGAGCGCCAGCTCCGCGCGGCGGCGCCCTGGGGCGTCGCGGTGCAGGTCACGGTCGAGGCAGAGGGCGAACCCTTCCTCGCGGCGGTCGACGGCCCCGCGTTCCACGCGCTCGCCGGGGCGCTGGAGGAGGCCTACGGCAAGCCGATGGCCCGGCTCGGGCAGGGCGGGTCGATCCCGCTCTGCAACGTCTTCGCGGACACCTACCCCTGGGCCGAGATCCTCCTGATCGGCGTCGAGGAACCGCTCGCGGCCATCCACGCCCCGAACGAGAGCGTGGACCCCACCGAGATCGCGAACATGGCGCGGGGCACCGCCCGCTTCCTCCAGCGCTACGCGGAGGCCGCCGCCCGCTGACCGTCCGGATTCCGCTCCCGGGCGGTGCTCGCGCAGGCTCTCGACATCGAGGGTCTGCGCGAGCACCTTTTCGCGGCGGACCCTTGCGCGCGTTCCATGCCTTTCGATAGTGTCCCGCTCATCGACACAGCAGTCCCGATGATCGGGACAGCACACAATGAGGTGGGGACGTGGAGATGAGTACGCTCACGCGCCGCGCGGTACTGCGGGCGATCGGTGCGGCCGGGCTCGCCGGCGTCGCGGCGTCGCTCGCCGGCTGCGCGCCGACGATCGGGACGGCGCGGCTGCCGCGGGTCCCAGCGGCCTACGACGGGCCGCCGGTCACGCTGAAGTTCTGGAACGGTCTCACCGGCGGCGACGGGCCGGTCATGCGGACCCTGATCGACGAGTTCACGCGGGAGCACCCGCACATCGGCATCGACATGTACGCCCTGCCGTGGGGCGACTTCTACCAGAAGTTCCCCGCCGCGGTGACGAGCGGCCTCGCGCCGGACTTCGCCCTCATGCACAACTTCCAGGTGGCGACCAACGCCGCGCGGAAGGTGATCATGCCGGTCGACGACGTCCTGGAGACGGTCGGCCTCGTGGAGTCCGACTACCTCCCGGTCGTCTGGGGCTCCGGCGTCTACCGCGACCAGCGCTGGTCGCTGCCGCTGGACATGTGGCCCGACTCGCTGTTCTACAACCGCCGGGTGCTGGAGCAGGCCGGGCTGGACCCGGACGCGCCGCCGACGGACCGCGCCGCCTACGAGCACGCGCTCGACGCGCTGGCCTCGTCCGGCGTCCAGGGCCACTGGCTGCCCGCCGTCGACCCGCAGGGCGTGGGGCGCGGCTTCGACTCCCTGCTCTGGCAGTTCGGCGGCGAGCACTACGACGCCGCCGGACGCGCCGCGACGTTCGGCGCGCAGGCCGGCGTGGACGCGCTCACCTGGCAGCAGTCCCTGATCCGGGTCGGCTGGAGCCCGCGGAACGTGAGCGGCTCGGACGCCTCGATGGCGTTCAAGAACGACCAGAACGCTTTCCTCTGGGGCGGCCCCGGCGCCCTCATCAACGACCTCGGCTCCGTCGACGGGCTCGACTGGGACGTCGCGCCGCTGCCGCAGATCGGCAGCGGGCGGGCCGCCTTCTCCGGCTCGCACCAGTTCGTGGTCGCGCGCCAGCCGCGGTTCGACGCCGACCGCCTCGCCGCCGTCGTGACGTTCCTCGGCTGGATCCTCGCGAACTCGATCGGCTGGGCCACCGCGGGGCCTGTCCCCGCCCGCCTGCCCATCCTCGACTCGCCCGAGCTGGCTGAGCTGACAGCGCAGTCACACGTGGCCGAGGGCGTGGAGCACATCCGGTTCTACCCGCTGGTGCCGGGGATCGCGGAGGTGCAGACCACCATCCTGTACCCCGCGATCGGCGACGCCCTGCTCTCGCTCGGCGACCCCGCTGCGGCCCTCGGGACCGCGACGACCCAGGCGTCCTTCCTGCTCCAGGAGAACGCCGAGAAGTACGGGAGGGCCTGACATGACCGCCACCGCCACCGCAGCCCCGGCCACGGCGCCCGTCGCCCGGGCCACCGCCGTCGTCTCGCCCAGCCGGCCCCGGCCCTGGACGCCCTACCTCTTCCTCGCGCCGTTCCTGCTGATCTTCGGCACGTTCGTGCTGGTCCCTGCCGTGTCGGGGCTCTGGATGAGCCTGCACAACTGGGACTTCTTCCTGCCCGACCGGCCGTTCGTGGGCCTGCAGAACTACGTGGACCTGTTCACCCCGGACGCGCTGGTGGCGCAGCAGTTCTGGGAGAGCATGCGGGCCACCGGGCTGTTCGTGGTGCTCTCGGTGCCGCTGCTCATGGCCGTCCCGCTGGGCCTGGCGCTCCTGCTCAACCAGCGGTTCCGCGGGCGCACCTTCTTCCGCGCGGTCTTCTTCGCGCCGTACGTGCTGGGCGTCAGCGTGGTCGGCCTGCTCTGGCAGTACCTGCTCAACGGCAACACCGGCCTGGTCAACGGGTACCTCGCGGAGCTCGGCGTCACCGAGGCGGTGCCGTGGCTGACGGCGACGCCGTGGGTCTGGGTCTCGCTGGTGGGCGTCACGCTCTGGTGGACCCTGGGCTTCAACTCCGTGGTCTACCTCGCAGGCCTGCAGAACGTGGACGACGCGCTCTACGACGCCGCCAAGGTCGACGGCGCCAACCGCTGGCAGCAGTTCGTGCACGTCACGATCCCGCAGCTGCGCCCCGTCATCCTCTTCGTCCTGACGATGACCGTGCTGGCCTCGGCGAACATGTTCGGCCAGTCCTACCTGCTCACCGCGGGCAACCCGTCGAACGAGACGCGCACGGCCATCATGTTCATCGCCGAGGTGGGCCTGGAGCAGTTCCGCATGGGGCTCGCCGCCGCGATGAGCTACCTCCTGGCCCTGCTGCTGATCGCCGTCAGCGCCCTGAACTTCCTGTTCCTGCGACAGAAGGAGAGCTGACATGGCGACCACCGTCGTTCCCCCTGGCAGCACCACCCGCCCGCCCACGACACGACAGCCCGCGCCCCGGCGCCGGCGCGACGAGGCGACCGGCCGCGGCGTCGTCGGCACGCTGCTGCTGTACGCGATGCTGCTCATCCTGTCCGTGCTGATCCTGGCGCCGCTGCTGTGGATGCTCTCGACGTCGTTCAAGACGACGGGCGACGCCACGGCCCTGCCGCCGCAGTGGATCCCGCCCGCGCCGAGCGTCGAGGGCTACACCCGGCTGTTCGCCGACGCGCAGGCGCCGCTGCTGCGGTGGCTCGGCAACTCCGTGCTTGTCGGCGTGCTGCACACGGTGCTGGTGCTCGCCACGGCGTCGGCGGCCGCGTACCCGCTGGCCCGGATGCGGTTCCCCGGACGCCGCCTGATCTTCGGGCTGATCATCGCCACGCTGTTCGTCCCCGGCTTCGTCTTCCTCATGCCGAACTACCTGATCGTGGACGGGCTGGGCTGGCTCGACAGCGTGTGGGCGCTGGTGGTGCCGGGTGCGGCGAGCGCGTTCGGCGTGTTCTTCCTGGTCCAGTTCTTCCAGAGCCTCCCGGCGGAGCTGGAGGAGGCGGCGCTGATCGACGGCGCCAACCGCTGGCAGATCTTCGTCCGCGTGGTGCTGCCCCTGTCCAGGGCACCGCTCGCGACGCTCGGCCTGCTGTCGTTCCTCGGCAGCTGGAACGACTTCCTGTGGCCCCTGTACGTGCTGTTCAACCCGGAGCAGCTCACGCTCCCCGCGGGGCTGGCGACGCTGCGCGGCGCGTACGCCACCGACTTCCCGGCCGTCATGGCGGGCGCGGCGATCGCGAGCGTCCCGGTGCTGATCCTGTTCGCGTTCGTGCAGCGCTACGTGATCGCCGGCGTCGCCCGCTCCGGTCTCAAGGGGTGAGCAGGTGCCGTGCAGAATGGCAGCGTGAATGACACGAGCAACCGGACCCCCGCCGACGGCGGGGCCGCCGGCACCCTCGCACGCGGCCTGGACATCGTCGAACGGATCGCGGCGACGCCGGGCCTGACCGTCCAGCGGCTGGCCGCGGACCTCGGGCTCAGCCGCAGCGCGGCCTACCGCATCGTGGGCACGCTGCGGGAGCGCGGCTACGTGGTGGGCGAGACCGAGCTGCGGCTCGGGCCCGTCATCATGCGCCTGGGGCTGCAGGCGCTGGACGGCCTCGACGTCCACGCCGTCGGGCCCGACCACCTGCGCGAGCTCGTCGCCGAGACCGAGGAGACGGCGTTCATCGCCATCTTCGACGACGACCAGATGTGCTACGTGATGCAGCAGGAGGGGCCACAGGTGGTAAAGGTGGTCTCCAAGCTGGGCAGCCGCGCCCCGCTGCACGCGTCGGCGCTCGGCAAGGCCTACCTGTCGGCGCTTCCGCCGGCGGAGGCCCGGGCGATCGTCGACCGCATCCCGCTGACGGGCTACACCCCGACCACCCTCACCACCGCGCCGACGCTGCACGCGGAGCTCGACCTCATCCGCGACCGCGGCTGGGCCCTCGACGACGCCGAGCGGGAGCCCGGCGTGCGCTGCGTCGCCGCGCCGATCCTCGGCGCGGACGATCTCCCGGTCGCCGCGATCAGTGCGGCCGGGCCCCGGGACCGCATCGTCGCGGCCCAGCCCTCGATCGTGGCGGCCGTGCGCCGTACCGCCGCCCGCCTCTCCGTCGCGCTCGGCGCGGCACCACCGCCCGACCTGACCTGATTGGACCCCATGGCCTCCGCAGACCCCCGCATCCGTTCCGTCCGGCTCGCCTCGCTGGAGACCCGCTACCCGCGGACCGTGGGCCGCAACGCCCGGCTCGGCAGCCACGGCGCCGGACCCGACTCGGACGTCGCGGTGCTGGTCACCGACGACGGCCGGACCGGCTGGGGACTGTTCGAGGGGCCGCCGGGCGACGTCGCCCGGGTCGAGGGACGCCTGCTCTCGGAGCTGATCGACCCCGCCACGGGCATCCTCGACCACGCGGAGCACTGGCTCGACATCGCCCTGCACGACCTGCTGGGCGTGGTGCTCGAGGAGCCCGTGCACGTGCTGCTCGGCGGGCGGGGCACGCCGGACGTGGCCGTCTACGACGGCGCGATCTACTTCGACGACCTCGACCCCGACGACGCGCCCCGCGGCGTCGGCGTGCTGGTCGAGGAGTGCCGCGCGGACGCCGCGCTGGGCTTCCGCGACTTCAAGCTCAAGATCGGCCGCGGCAACAAGTGGCTCTCCCGCGCGGCCGGCGACGCCCGCGACATCGAGGTGACCCGCGCGATCCGGGACGCGTTCCCGGACGCCCGGATCCTGGTGGACGCCAACGACGGCTACGACCGCGACGGGTTCATCGACTACCTGGAGGCCGTCGCCGACGTGGGGCTGTACTGGGTCGAGGAGCCGTTCCTGGACGACGCCGACGACCTCAAGGCCCTGCGCGCCTGGCTCGACGCGCACTCGCCGGACACCCGGATCGCGGAGGGCGAGACCTTGCCTGACGTCGCCGCGCTGCTGCCGGTGGCAGCCGCGGGCTCGATCGACGTGCTGCTCATGGACGTCATGTCGTACGGCCTGACCGCGTGGCGCGCCCTGATGCCCCGGCTCGTGGCGGACGGCGTCCACGGTTCGCCGCACGCGTGGGGGCGGCCGCTGAAGACCCGCTACGCCGCACACCTCGCGGCCGGCCTCGGCAACGTCGAGGTGGTCGAGGGGGTGCCGGGCACGGTGGCCGGCGTCGACCCCGCGCTGCTCGCGCCCGCGGACGGCGTGCTGCGGCTGGGTGACGCGCCCGGCTTCGGCATCCCGGTGCCGGACGACGTCCACCTGCGCCCGGTTGGCTGACCCGGACGACGCAGACGGGGCCGGGGCGTCGCTCGCGCGATGCCCCGGCCCTCGTCGTCTTGTGGTGCCTACTTGTGGTGCCTACTTCTGCGTGCGGCTCAGGTCCGCGACCTCCCGGACGGCGTCGCCGATCGCGCGGAAGTCCTTGTTGAGGATCGCCCCGTGGTTGCTGGCGACCTTGGCGCTGATCCGGATGTTCGGGTTGTCGGCGGTCGCCGCCTCCAGCCCGGCCCGGATCTGCTCCTGCTCGTCGCCCTTGCTGCCCAGGGACGTCCCCGAGGCCACGACGTACCGGACCGGGACGCTGATGTCGTTCAGCACCGGCGCCAGGGCGCTCTCGCGGGACAGCTTGCCGAGCTCGATGTTGCTCTCCGCCTGCTCCGCGGCGGACATCCGCGGCGTGATGCCCGTGATCCGCAGCGGGACGGTGAACCAGCTCATCCGGCGGAACAGCTTGCGGATGCGGACCTCCATCGCGTCGTCGAGCCAGTCGTGCGGGAAGGCGCCGTCGACGAGGACCGCGCCCAGGGTGCGCCCCGGGTTCCGCTGCGCCCAGTGGGCCGCGACGACGGCCCCGTAGGACCAGCCGATCACCAGCGCCTTCTCCACGCCGCGGGCGGCGAGGACGGCGTCGACGTCGCGCACGGCGGCCTCGAACGAGTAGTCCGCGGACGTCCCGGACTTCTTGCCGCGGGCCCGCTCGTCGAAGGTGATGTGCCGGTAGCCGGTGCCCAGGTCGGCGATGGTCCTGCGCCAGTAGCCCTGGGTCGCGAACTGGCCGTTCAGGTAGACGATCGGGAGGCCGGTGCCGCCCGTGTCGGTCACGGCAAGAGCCGTGTCGTCGACCGGCACCAGGCCGGACCACGCGGTGCTGGTCGAGGAAGCGCTGTCGTTCGTCATGTTCTCCACCTGTCGGTTCGTGGTGCGGGAGTGGTGCTGGTCGGTGCGCGCGGTGCGCGGTGTGTCGCGTCGTGCGGGGTGGTGCCTGGTCCGGGCCCGAAGGCCCGGACCGGTTCGGCTCAGAGGCTGTGCGCCGAGATGTCGCCGTAGGCGGTCGTCGCGCGGACGTCGAGCACGGCGGCGCCGTCGTTCTTGAGGGTGTTGCTGATGCGGCCGAGGGTCGTACCGGCGTCGAGCGTGGCAGAGACGCCGGCGCTCGCGGCGACCGTGATGTCACCGGCCTGGGTGCTGAGCACGACCGAACCGTTCGTGGCCTCCGCGATCTTGATGTCACCGCGGGCGGTGGTGATCTCACCGGCACCGGTGAGGCGGCCCACCTCGACGTCGCCGTCGATCGCCGTGAGGCGCAGGCTGGCCGCCTCGTCGATCTTGATCTGCTGGTAGGCGCCGTCGAAGACGACGGCACCGAGGCGGCCGACGGCGCGGAGCTCGGCGGCCCCGGACGTGCCCTCGAGAGCGGAGCCCGCGGGGAGCTGGACGGTGACCTCGACGGAACCCGCGTGGCCGACGAGCTTGTTGTGCGGCTCGGCGGTCTGGATCTTGAGCACGCCGTCGGTGTAGGTGACGGTGGTCTGCTCGGCGGTCCGGACGTCGTTGCTCTTGGCGGGGTTGGTGGGCCGGACCTCGACGGTGGTGTCGGCGCGGTCGGCGGCGATGAGCTGGACCCGGCCGGCGGGGATCTCGACGACGGCGGAGATCGGGGCGGGGGTGGCGAAGGTGTGCATGGCGATCGGCTCCTGTGCTGGTGTCTTCCCGGTGTTTCTGACATCGCAAACGCTACGTTGCTTTCCACCACCGGGCAACATGCTTGTTGCGTTGCAACTGTATTAATGCAGGTCAGAACCATAAAACTGTTGCAACGGTCGTGAGAGTAATGCAACGAGCGGTGTCGTTGCATTGCAATGAGCGGGAGGTGAACGCTATGCTGGGCGGGCAGGGACCATCACGCGGAGCACCGAGGAGATCGCGATGCCGGGAGGCCGACTCACCAAGCAGGAACGCCAGCAGATCGCGCTGGGCCTGGCCGACGACCTGTCGTACGCCGAGATCGCGCGCCGGCTGGACCGCCCGACGTCCACGGTCACGCGCGAGGTGCTGCGCAACGGCGGCCCCGGCGGCTACCGCGCCGAGCTGGCCCACCGCGCCACGGAGCGCCGCGCCCAGCGGAGCCGGCAGGCCGCGCCGCGCGCCGCACAGGCGGCCCCGCAGGCACACGGGCGCGACGCCGCGGCTGTGGCCGACTTCGAGGAGTCGCTGATCGGCGTGCTCATGGCCTCGGGCCTGTCCAAGATGACGGCACGAGTGCTGACCTGCATGTTCACCACCGACGACGGCAGCGTCACGGCCGCGCACCTTGTCCAGCGCCTCCAGGTCAGCCCGGCGTCCGTCTCCAAGGCCATCACGTTCCTGGAGGCTCAGGGCCTGGTGCGGCGGGAACGCGACGAGGGCCGGCGGGAGCGATACGTCGCGGACAACGACGTCTGGTACCAGTCCACGGTCGCCAGCGCCCGGGCCAACGACCAGCTCGCCGCGACCGCCCGCGAGGGGGTCGTCGTGCTCGGGGCGGACACGCCCGCCGCGGCGCGGCTCGAGAACATCGCCCGGTTCCTCGACTTCATCAGCGAGAGCATGATCCGCGCCGCGGAGCAGGCGCGCGAGGTGCTGCACACGGGTCCCGTGACGGCGCCGGACGACGCGGGAGCGGCACCGGACGAGGCCGGAGCGCCGTCCCGCGACGGCTAGTGCAATGCCAGCTTGAGCCCGATCATCGCGACGCCCAGCAGCCCCGCGACGAGGGTCGCGCCCAGCCGCCTGCTGCCCGTCAGCCCGCCGTCGGTGCTCATCCGCCAGCCCACGACGAGCAGCAGTGCGAGGTTGACCAGCAGGGCGATGTCGACGGCGACGTCGGCCGGCACCCGCAGCACCGCCTCGATCAGGAGCACGACGGCGGGCGCCGTGCAGGCCGCGACGATCGGCAGCCCCTGGGCCAGCACGTGCCGGCGCTCGTCGGGGTGCAGGGGACGGCGCGCGAGGGAGCGGGCGGCGATGAGGTGCGCGTAGGACTCGGCGCACCAGTAGACCAGCAGCGTGCCGCCCAGCAGCCCGGCGACCCGGACGAGCCCCAGGTCCGCGGGGGCCGACGCGAGCACGGAGCCCGTGATGACCAGCCCGTACAGGTACGCGGCACGCTCCTTCAGCGATTCGCCGGGCTCGTGCGCCTCGCCGGGCTCGTGCGCCTCGCCGGGCTCGTGCGGTTCGTCGCGCACGTGTGGCCCCGGCGGCTCGTCCGGTCCGTCGGTCCTGGCGTGCCGGCCGGTGCGGCGGGGTTCCGGCTCGTCGGTGCGCACGGGGCTCCGCTTCGTCGCGGTGGGATGGTGCGTCTGCACGCTAGGAGCGACGGAGTGCGCGCACCTCACCCGAAAGCGGTGAAGGTGGTCAGGCCAGCGCGTCGAGGACCGACGTGGGCGGCACGAAGAACGTGGTGCCGGTCTGCGGGGTCGAGAAGTCGAGGATCCGGTCGTGCAGGCCGGGCGGGTCGCCCACGAACATGCGCTCCAGCATCCGTTCGATGACCCACAGGTGCCGGGCGTAGCCGATGAAGTAGGTGCCGAACTCGCCGTGCCCCGGACGGCCGAACGGCATGTTGTCGCGCAGGATGTCGTGCTCGCCGTCCTCGTCGGTGATCGTGGCGAGCGTCTTGTGCGACTTCTGCCCGGTCGCCGCGTCGTCGAGCTCGACGCCGTCCGCCTTGGTGCGGCCGATGATCCGCTCCTGCTGCTCGGTCGGCAGCGCCTGCCAGGCGGCGAGGGTGTGCAGGTACTTCTGCACGACGACGTAGCTGCCGCCGGCGAGCCCCGGGTCCTCGTCGCCCACCAGGGTGGACTCCGGCAGCTCCGCGCCCACCGGGTTGGCCGTGCCGTCCACGAAGCCGAGCAGGTCGCGGGTGTCGAAGTAGCGGAACCCCGACACCTCGTCGGCGGTGGTGACCGCGGTGCCGAGCGCGGCGAGCAGCAGGCGCTCCAGCTCGAAGCAGAGGTCCTGCCGGTCCGACCAGATGTGGAACAGCAGGTCACCCGGGGTGGAGACCGCCGTGTGCGTGGCGCCGGCGATCTCGCGGAAGGGGTGGAGCTCGGCGGGCTGCTCCCGTCCGGTCAGCTCCGTCCAGATCCGGCTGCCGATGCCGACGGTGCACGAGACCGGATTCGCCAGGTCCCGGAAACCGACGGTCTTGACCAGCCCGCCGAGGTCGGCGAGCACCTCGCGGACGGTGCTCATCGCCTCGTCGCCGTCGGCCACGACCAGCGTGAGGAAGACGGCCGACCGGCGCAGCGGGGCGTCCACGCCCTGCGGCGAGACGGGTGCGCCGTAGGCCGACGGGGCGGTCCGGTCGGTGTGTCCGCTGCTCGTGCTGTCCGGCATGCCGGAAGGCTAACAGCGGCGGGCCGGCCCGCCGGGCTCAGTCCCGGGCTGCCGCCCGCCAGGCCTCGGCCAGCGCCGCGACCGACGGCCAGCGCTCCGCCCGCTCGGCGCGCACCGCGCGGTCGGCGACGGCGAGCTGCGCGGGCGAGCCGGCCCAGGCCGCGGGCGACCGCGTAGCGTCGTCGCCCAGGAACGTGTGCGCGAGCGTCCCGAGCGCGACGACGTTCGTGACCTCGTCGATCGGCGCCCCGAGCGCGTACTCCTCGGGCGACATGAACCGGGACGACCCCCACATCCGGCCCATCCGGTTGACCGTCGGCGCGGGCTCGTAGAGGTCGAGGTCGCACAGGACGACGCGCCCGCTCTCCGGGTCGATCATCACGGAGCCGTCGTACAGGTCGACGGCCACCCAGCCGAGCGTGGCCGCGTGGGCGTGGAAGTCGTAGACCTGCCGCACCGCGTCGACCCGGGCGGTCAGGTCCAGGGACCGCACCACGTGCGACCGCTCGTACTGCCGGCCGACCGGCGTCGCGTCGGTCCAGTCGAACACCAGGGCGTGGCCCGTCCCGACGTCGACGGCCTCGCGCAGGGTCACGAGGGTGGGGTGGGCGAGCGCCCGGTAGACCTCGGCGGCCCGGCGGGCGTGGTCGGCCGCCTCCGCGACGTCGCCGTCGTACCGCAGCGTGGGCGCGCCCGCGTACTTGACGAACACCCGGCCCGCCGGCCCCTCGACGCCGAGGCAGAGGTTGCCCGAGTCCTGGTCGTCCAGCACCGCGAACACCGTGCCCCAGCGGGCCGCGAAGGACAGGTCGTGCGGCGTTCGGAGGCGCACGGGCAGGCCGTCGAGGTGGGTCACGATCACGCGCGGGAGCCTAGTGTCCGGTGTCGGCGGTGGTCCTGGCCTTTTCGTCGTCCCCCCGACGTCGGCAGTCCGTCCTTGGGGTCGGCACCTTGCATCGAGGTCGGCACAGGCCTGTGC
>NZ_JBHWZO010000077.1:0-24356 GCF_042728455.1 Promicromonospora sp. NPDC060204 | reverse complement strand
GAGATCGGTCGTTTGATACACCTATCTCGACGCAAGGGACCGATCTCGCAGCGCGGCCCCGCTAGCGTGAGCCGGATGGACACCGCCGCCGTCTACGCGCACTTCGCCGGGAGCCAGGCCCGCAACGGCGGCTCCCCCACCTACGAGGACTGGGCGCTCGGTGTCGCCGGCGACCCGGAGGTGTGCGCGCTGCTCGACACCCTGCCGGAGCCCAAGCGGCAGCCCAACCTGCTGTTCGCGGCCGCGCGGCTGGTCGGCGCGCCGACGGGCGGCTGGGCCGGGGTGCGGTCCTGGCTTGCGGCCGCCTGGCCCGACGTCGAGCACGAGATGCGGACCCGGGCCACGCAGACCAACGAGCCCCGGCGCTGCGCGACGCTCGTGCCCACGCTGGCGGCGATCGACGGGCCGGTCGCGCTCGTCGAGGTGGGCGCGTCCGCCGGGCTGTGCCTCTATCCCGACCGGTACTCCTACCTGTACACGACGCCCGACGGCGTCCGCACCCGGCTCGACCCGGCCGACAGCCCGAGCGAGGTGCTGCTCCCGTGCGACATCGAGGGACCGGTCCCCGCCCGGCTGCCCGGTGCTGTCGAGGGGCCGGTCCCGGACCGGCTGCCCGCTCCCGTCGAGGGGCCGGTCCCCGCCCGGCTGCCTGGTGCTGTCGCGGGACCGGTCCCCGCCCGGCTGCCCGGTGCTGTCGCGGGGCCGGTCCCCGCCCGGCTGCCGGATGTCGTGTGGCGCGCCGGCCTCGACCTCAACCCGCTGGACGTGCGCGACCCGGACGACCTCGCCTGGCTGGAGGCGCTCGTCTGGCCCGAGCACGCCGACCGCGTCGAGACGCTGCGTGCGGCCGCGCGGGTGGTCGCGGCCGACCCGCCGCGCCTGGTGCGGGGCGACCTGCTGACCGGCGTCGAAGACCTGGTCGCCGCCGCGCCGGCCGAGGCCACCGTGGTGGTGCAGAGCTCTGCGGTGCTCTACTACCTGACGGCCGCCGAGCTGGCGGAGTTCACGGGCACGATGGAGCGCCTACGGCGCACGCGCGGCGTCGTCTGGCTGAGCAACGAAGGCTGGACCGTGCTGCCCGACGTCGCGGCCCGGCTCCCCGCGGGCGCCGACCCGCAGTTCATCCTGGCCCGGGACGGCGTGCCGGTGGCGCTCACCGACCCGCACGGCCGGTCGGTGCGGCTGCTGTAGCGCCCGCACCGGCCGACCCTGCCGACCTGGCCGACCTGGCCGAGCCGGCCGACCCCGCCGAGCCGGCCGACCTAGCCGCGCCGGCTGGGCCGAGCAGGCGCCACAGCCGGTCGGGCTGCATCGGCAGGTCGCGGGGGCGGGCCCCGGTCGCGTCGGCGATCGCGTTCGCCAGCGCCGGGGCCACGGGGTTGTAGGGGGCCTCGCTCATCGACTTGGCGCCTCGGGGACCGAGGCGGTCCACCGTGTCGGCGAACAGCACCTCGGTGGGCGGAACGTCCGCGACCTGCGGCACCCGGTAGTGGCGCAGCCGGTCGGTGATCACCACGCCGTCGCGCACCACCATGCGTTCGGTGAGCGCCGTGCCGATGGCCTGGGCCACGCCGCCCTCGATCTGCCCGCGGAGCTGCTCGGGGTTGATCACGACGCCGGCGTCGGCCGCCTGCACCGACTGCAGGATCCGAACCCGGCCGGTCTCCCGCTGCACGCCCACCCGAAACCCGTGCACGTTGAACGCGACAGACCGAGGCGACCCGTCATGCGTAGCCTCGCCAACCAACCCAACCCCCGCCCCCGCCCGCTGAGTGCTGGGTATTTGCGGTCTCGAATCGTTTTCAGGGCGCAAATAGCCAGCACTCAACAGCTTGGCGCGGAGCGTGGCGGCCGCGCGGGCTACCGCCAGGCCTGCTACCACCGAGCCCGCAGAGCCGAAGGCGCCCGTGTCGTAGCCGGACGTCGCCGTGTCCGACGGGCGCACCCGCACCCGCTCGACCGGCACGCCGAGCTCCGTCGCGGCGAGCTGCGCGTGGACCGTCGTGGTGCCGTTGCCGAACTCGGCGGTGCCGACGTCGACCACGAAGTCGCCGTCCTCCGCGACCGTGACCCGGGCGTGCGTGTAGTGCCCGCGCGGCGGGATGGTCGCGATCATCGCGAGCGCCACCCCGCGCCCCTCGGCCCAGCCCTCCGGGACCGCCTCGCCCCGGCCCGAGGCCAGCGCGTCCTCGACGAGGTCGAGGCACTGGTCCAGCCCGTAGGACCCGTACTCCAGGTCGCCGTCCACCGGTTGGCCGACGACGAACGGGTCGCCGGGGCGGATGACGTTGCGGCGGCGCAGCTCGACCGGGTCGATGTCCAGCCGTGCGGCGAGCTCGTCGAGCGCGCCCTCGATCGCGAACTGCACCTGCCCCAGCCCGTACCCGCGGAACGCCCCGGACGGCACGTTGTTCGTGTAGACCGACTCGGCGTCGACGCGCTTGTTCGGCGCGCGGTACACGGCCATGGACTCGTGCACGCCGTGGAACAGCACACCGGGCGCGTGGTTGCCGTAGGCGCCGGTGTCGGCCAGCACGTCGATCGCGAGCGCCGTCAGCTCGCCGGTCGCGGACGCCCCGGCACG
Source organism: Promicromonospora sp. NPDC060204 (assembly GCF_042728455.1). NCBI lineage: Bacteria > Bacillati > Actinomycetota > Actinomycetes > Micrococcales > Promicromonosporaceae > Promicromonospora > Promicromonospora sp. NPDC060204. The sequence continues at coordinate 21,772 of NZ_JBHWZO010000077.1, read as the reverse complement.
CACCGTGACGCGGAACGGGTGCCGGCACGGCACTGTCGTGAACTGCTGCTCGCGCGTGAGCTCCCACTGCACGGGTCGCCCGGTGCGCAGCGTCGCGAGCGCCACGACGTCCTCGACGAGCAGCTCCTGCTTGCCCCCGAACCCGCCGCCCACACGTCCCGCGACCACGCGGACGCGGTCCTGCGGCAGGTCCAGAAGCCGGGCGAGCTCGTCGCGCACGAGGAACGGCACCTGCGTGGAGGTGCGCACGTGCAGCACGGGGCCGTCGGTCCCGGCGCCGTCGTGCCCGCCCGGAGCCGGCTCCAGCCAGGCCCGCGCGCCGTGGGTCTCCAGCGCGACGTGGTTGACGCGCCCGGTGGTCCAGGTTCCCGTCACGGTCGCCGCCGACGCCGCGAGCGCCGCCTCGACGCCGGGCTGCCCCGGTTCGGCGTACTCCTCGTGGATCTGCACGACGACGTTGCGGCCCGCCTCCGCGACGCGGTGCTCGGCGGGTGTCTTGTCCGGGTGCAGCAGCGGCGCGCCCGGGCCCCGCGCGGCCTCGGGCTCGAAGACGGCGGGCAGCACCTCGTACCCGACCTCCACCAGGCCGAGCGCGGCGCGCGCCTGCCGGGGCGTCTCCGCGACGGCGACGGCGACGCGCTGGCCCACGAACCGCAGGACCGGGTCGAGGATGCGGGTGTCGTCGGGGTCGTCGAGCCGGTTCTGGTGCCGGCCGGTCGAGTACAGCGTGCTGGGCACGTCCTCGTGCGTGAGGACGAGGTGCACGCCGGGCGCGTCCCGCGCCGCGGTGGCGTCGATGTGCGTGATCCGGGCGTGCGGGTGCGGGCTGCCGAGCACGGCGACGTGCAGCAGGCCGGGCGGCTCGGGCTCGTCCAGGGTGTAGGGCTCGCGGCCGCGCACCACGCGGGCGGCGGCCGGCGCGACGACGGCGCGGCCGAACGCCTGACCCGGCTCCGCCACCTCGGTGTTCACGTGCCCGGCGATGGCGTCGCGGATCGACCGGTACCCGGTGCAGCGGCACAGGTTGCCCTTGAGCGCCTCGTCCAGGGAGTCGGCGGCCGGGCCGGCGGCCGACTCCGCGCCGGCGTCGGCGTCGGTCGGTTCCGGTGCGGCGAGACCCGGCGTCCCCGCGACCGTGCACACCATGCCGGCCGTGCAGAACCCGCACTGGAACCCGGCCGCCTGGACGAAGGCGCGCTGCACCGGGTGCAGCTCCTCGGCGTCGGCGTCCGGGTCGCCACCCGGCCCGAAGCGGCCGAGCCCGTTCGCGGTGACCACCTCGGCGTCGACGGCTCGGTGCGCGGGCACCAGGCACGACTGCACCGGAGCGCCGTCGAGCAGCACCGTGCACGCGCCGCAGTCGCCCGCGTCGCAGCCCTTCTTCACGGACGTCGTGCCCTGCTCGCGCAGGTACGTGCGCAGGCACTGGCCCGGCCGGGGCTCGGCCGTGACGTCGGCGCCGTCGACCCTCATGCGCCGCCGCCCAGCTCGTCGAGCGCCTCGTGCGCCAGGCGCCGGGTCATCGCGGCGCGCCAGTCGGCGGTGCCGTGGGTGTCCTCGTACCAGCCGCCGGCGACGTCGACCGAGTCGATCCAGTGGTCCAGCGCGTCGTGGTCGCCCGCCCGGACCAGCTGCGCGTGCGGCACCGGTGTCGACGCCGTCATGACGAGCAGCACCCGGCCCGGCCCGTCGCCGCCCGGCCCGGCTGAGTCCGACCCCGCACCGTCCGGCAGCGCCCGCCCCGTCACCATGGCCGCCGTCCGACCAGTCGGGGTGAGCGAGGCCCGCCGGAACACCGTCCGCGCCCCGAGCGCGAGACACGGCACCCGCACCTCGCGGAGCAGCTCGCCCGGGGCCAGGTCGACCCGGCCCGCGCCCGTGACCAGGTCGGCGACGGGCAGCTCCCGGGAGCCGCCGTCCGGCGTCCAGACGACCGCCCGGGCGTCGAGCGCCACGAACAGCCCGACCATCGACCCGGCGGGCAGGCCGAGCGCCAGGTTGCCGCCCACGGTCGCGGTCCGGGCCACCTTCGCCGACAGCGACAGCGCCGAGACGCACTCCCCCACGATCCCGAGCCCGCGGTACGGCCCCGGCGCGCCGGACCGGTCGCCCGCCGGAGCGCCGAGTGCCCCGGGCCCGGCCACCAGCTCCGCCAGGGTGCACGTGCCGGCCACCCGCAGCCCGGACCCGTCCACGGACCACGGCTCCCAGCCGAGCCCCATGAGGTCCACGAGGCCGGTCACCCCGGGGCGCACCGGCTCCGAGTACAGGAACGTGCCCCCGCCGAGGAACGCCTCGCCGGGCCGCAGCGCGCAGTCGGCGCGGGTCCGCGCCACCCGCACGGTGTCGATGTCGAGATCCATGGAGCGCAGGTCACCTCTCGTCGATCTCACGCAGCAGCTCGTACCGGGCGTCGATCGCCTCGACGCGCGCGCCCGCGCCGTCGAGCACCTCGTGCACCCGGTCGGACAGCATCGCCACGACGCTGACCGGCGCGACCAGGGAGTCGAATGCGCCCTCGGTCGCGATGGGGCACTCGATCCACCAGGTCACGCTGCCGGCGAGGTGGCGCAGGCTGGTGTCGGCGAGCAGCAGCACGCGGACGCCGTCGGCCAGCAGCGACTCGACCATCTCGCCCACCCGGAACGCGTGCCGACGGATCGAGACCACCACGACGACGTCGTCGGGACCGAGCCCCACGAGGTCGTCGGCGAGCGACTGGCCGGGCCCGGGCGCCAGGTGCACGCGCCCGCGCACCTGGATCAGGTTCCGGCGCAGCTGCGTCGCCGGGCCGAGCGACCCGCGGCGGCCGACGACCACCACGTCGCGCGCGGTCGCGAGCGCGTCGGCGATCTGGTCGAGCAAACCGTCGTCGAGTGCCGCGTAGACCTTCTCCAGGTGCTTGACCTCCTGCTCCAGCCGCTCGCGCAGGCCGGGCGAGGGGTCGACGGCGATGGGCAGGCCGCGTCCGCGCTGCGTGCGCAGGTCCTCGCGCAGCCCCTCGAAGTCCTCGTAGCCGAGCTTGCGGAACAGCCGGCTCATCGTCGCCTTGGACACCCCCGCCAGGGCGGCGAGCTCCGTGGCGCGGTAGGTCCCGAGGTCGCCGAGGTGGTCGAGCAGGGCGTCCGCGGCGCGGCGCTCCTGCGGGGACAGCTCCCGGTAGCCGGCGGCGATCCGGTCCTCGAGCGGGCGGTCCGCGAGCGATGTCATCCGATCTCCTTCGCCAGGGCCAGCACCGCGGCCGTGTAGGCCTCCAGGGCCACGCCCACGTCCTCGGCGTCCACGTGCTCGTCCGGGTGGTGGCTGATCCCGTCGCGGCAGCGCAGGAACAGCATGCCCACGTCGGTCACGGCGTCCATCGCCATGCCGTCGTGGCCGGCGGGGCTCCACAGCCCCAGCGGCTCCGACGTCGTCGCGGTCGCCTCCGCGATACCCGACGCGACGGCGTCGATCAGCCGCGGGGCGCACGTGGTGGACGGCGCCCGGTGGGTCTCGGCGTGCTCGAACGTGACGCCCCGCGCGGCGGCGATCTCACGCCCGGCCGCGGCGATCTGCTCCCACAGCGCGTCACGGCCGGCGTCGGTGCGCCCGCGCAGGTCGAGGGTCAGCTCGGCCCGGCCGGGGATCACGTTGACGGCGCCGGGCTCGACGCGCAGGTCGCCCACGGTGGCGAGGCAGTCGGTCGCCCGGGCCAGCTCCTCGATCCGGGTCACGAGGTGCGCGGCGGCGACCAGCGCGTCCCGGCGCCGGGCGAACGGCGTGCCGCCCGCGTGCCGGGCCTCGCCCGTGACGGTCAGCACGAACCGCCGCGCCCCGGCGATGGTCGTGACGTACCCGAGCGGCAGGCTCTCGGCCTCCAGCACGGGCCCCTGCTCGATGTGCGCCTCCAGGTATCCGACCAGGTCAGCCGGGTTGCGGGCGGCGTCGCCGACCCGGTCCGGGGCCAGGCCGAACCGCAGGAACGCCTCGCGCAGGGTCACGCCGTCGGCGTCCGCCTGGTCCCACCAGGCCGGGTCCCACTGGCCCGACGCCGCGCAGCTCCCGAGCAGCGCCTTGCCGAACCGGGTGCCCTCCTCGTCGGAGAACCCCACGACCTCCAGCGCGAACGGCAGGATCGTGTCGCGCAGCCGGTGCGCGACGGCGATCGCGAGCACCACACCGAGCATCCCGTCGTAGCGCCCGGCGTCGGGCACGGTGTCGAGGTGGGAGCCGAGCACGAGCGCGGGCTCGCCCGGGGTGGCGGGACGCTGCGGCGTGCCGTCGGCGGCGCGCCGTCCCCAGATGTTCCCGGCGGCGTCGGTCTCGGTGTCCAGGCCGGCGTCCAGCATCCAGGCCCGCACCGCGGTGTTCGCGGCGGAGTGCTCGGGCGAGAGGTACACGCGCTCCAGGGCGTCCGGCCGCGCGGAGTGCCGCGTCAGGTCGTCGCACCGGGCCATGACCCACTCGGTGGTGCCGATCGCGGTCACAGGCGTGCCTCCTTCGCGACGACGGCGTCGGCGTCGGCGTCGGTGCCGGGAACCGTGTCATGCAGGCCGCCGTGGATCGCGCCGTCGTACGCCGCGAGTGCCGCCGCGACGCCGCCGCCCGCGGGGGCGTGGAACCCGGCCCGGCGCAGCTCGTGCTCCAGCGCCGCGAGCGTGGTCAGGACGGCGTCGCGGCGGGCGTTGAAGCCCATGGTGCCGATGCGCCACACCACGCCGTGCAGGGGGCCGAAGGAGGTGCCGATCTCGATGCCGAAGTCGTCGAGGAGGCCGCCGCGCACGGCGTCGCCGTCCACGCCGTCGGGGATGCGCACGGCGACCACGTTGTGCATCTTGTGCGCGACGTCGCCGAACACCTCCAGGCCCAGCCCGAGCACGCCGGCCAGCATCGCGGCGCCGTGCTGCGCGTGCCGGTCCACGGCCGTGGCCATGCCCTCGGCGACCAGGAGCCGGGCGCACTCGCGGGCGGCGTAGAGCATGGACGTGGCCTCGGTGTGGTGGTTGAGGCGGCGCGGGCCCCAGTACTCCATGATCTGCGCGAGGTCGAGGTAGTTGGACTGGATGGGCACCCCGTGCGGCGCGACGTCGTCCGCGGTGCGGATCCCGGCCTCGACGTGCCGGCGCCGGTCGATCGCGGCCACCGCGGCGGGCGAGAGCGTCACCGGCGCGCTGCCCGAGGGGCCGCCCAGGCACTTCTGCAGCCCGGCGGTCGCGGCGTCGATGCCCCACTCGTCGGTGTGGAACGGGTTGCCGCCGAGCGTGGCCGTGGCGTCGACGTACAGCAGCGCGTCGTGCTCGTGGGCGATGCGGCCGAGGTCGGCGAGCGGCTGCGCCATGGTCGTGGAGGTGTCCCCGTGGACGACGGCGAGCAGGCGGGGCCGCACGCGGCGCACGGCGTCCTCGATCTGGTCCGGCGTGAAGACCGTGCCCCAGTCGGCCTCGATCGTGTGCACCTCGGCCCCGGCGCGGGCGCCGATCTCGGCGAGCAGGTGCCCGAACCGCCCGAAGACCGGCACCAGCACCCGGTCGCCCGGCTCCAACAGGGACACGAGCGCCGCCTCGATGCCCGCGCGGGACGTGCCGTCCACGAGCAGCGTCTGCTCGTTGGCGGTGTCCCAGACGGTGCGCCACAGCAGCATGGCCTCGGTCATCGTGTCGGTCATGAACGGGTCGAACTGGCCCACGAGCGGCGCGGCCATGGCACGCAGCACGCGCGGGTCGGCGTCGACGGGCCCGGGGCCCATCAGGAGACGCGCGGGCGGGTGGATCTGGGTCATGCGGGCCTCCTGTCGTGCTCGGCAGCAGCGCTGCCGGGACGGGCAATCAGGCGGCCGTTGCCGCGGACGTGCTCGATGTCGTTCGCCGGGCGCCAGGTGCCGCCGTCGAGCTCGCCGTGCACCACAGCTTCAAGGAACGAGTTGACCACGGGCTTCCCCGCGAGGAACGTCTCGGTCACCGCGCCGGTGATCGTCATGCCGTCATACGCGCTCACCGGATTACGGTGAGCGAGCTGTGCCGCATCGATCGTGGTGACGGCGTCCGGGTCGTAGACGAGCAGGTCCGCGGCCGCGCCCTCGGCGATGATGCCCTTCGGACGGTCGCCACGGTCCAGTCCCACCAGGGCGGCGGTGCTGGCTGACGTCCACCTGGACACCTCCGACAGCGGCACACCCCGCCGGCGGGCGGCGTCGGCCAGTGCGACGAAGCCCGTCTGGAGGCCGGAGATACCGCCCCAGGCGGCCTGCAGGTCGGTCTCGCCGACCTGCCCGCCGCGCACCTTCTCCGCGACCGACGAGGGCGAGTGGTCGCTGACCACGCAGTCGAGGATCCCGTCCCGCAACCCGTCCCAGAGGGCATCCTGGTTGCCCCGGTCCCGGATCGGCGGACAGCACTTGTAGGCGGCGTCACCGTCGGGCACGTCCTCGGCGGCGAGCACCAGATAGTGGTGGCACGTCTCGGCGGTGACCGGCAGGCCCTCGGCCTTGGCCTCCGCGAGCAGGTCGAGCACTCTCGCCGAGGACACGTGCAGCACGTGCGTGCGCGTGCCGGTCTCACGCACGGCGTCGAGCAGGGAGCGCACCGCCGCCGTCTCGGCCTCGTCGGGGCGGGAGAGCAGGAAGTCGGCGTAGGCACGCGACGGCGGGTGCGGGGCCGCCGCGAGGACCGCGGGGTCCTCGGCGTGCACCACGAGCAGACCGTCGAACCTGACAAGGCGGTCCATCACGACCAGCAGCCCGTCCTGGTCGAGCGGCGGGAACTCTGGCACACCCGAGTCCGCCAGGAAGCACTTGAACCCCATGACACCCGCGTCCCAGAGCGGCTCCAGGTCGTCGGCGTTGCCGGGCACGGCGCCGCCCCAGAAGGCGACGTCGACCGGCAGGCGGCCCGACTCCCAGTCCGCGTCCCCGGGCAGACGCTCCGCCGCAGCCCGCGCCGCGGCCTGCTTGACCCGCAGGGCCTCCACGGTGGTGGTCGGCGGGATCGAGTTGAGCGGCATGTCCACGATGGTGGTCACGCCGCCGTACGCCGCAGCGCGCGCCGCCGACGTGAACCCCTCCCAGTGGGTGCGTCCCGGCTCATTGACGTGCACGTGGGTGTCGACCACCCCGGGCAGCACGACGCGGTCGCCGAGACGCGTGGTCGCCGCCGACGGGGCCGCTGGCGCCCCGAACAGGTCGTCGCCGAGTCCGGCCACCTGCTCGGGGTCCGAGGTACCCCACCACACCTGGCTGATCAGCCCGTCCTCGATCTGCAGCACCGCCGGACGCAGGTCCCCCTCGACCAGCACCCGTTCAGACCCGATCAGCCTCTTCATACGAACCCTCCGATCGTCGACCACACGGGGTGTTCCGGCCCTGCGTTCTCCGACCGCTGCACGGCCGCCTCGATCAGACCGTAGGGCCGGTCGGCGGCGAAGAACACCTCGCCGGGGTTGTCCAGGCCGAAGGGCTCCAGGTCCACCAGGAAGTGGTGGTTGTTGGGGCACGACAGCCGGATCTCGGCGACGTCGTCGAATGCCTCCAGAACGGCGCTGCCCATCGCGTAGACGGACTGCTGCAGGGCCAGGGAGTGCAGCTCGGCGAACGTGCTCAGCAGCAGCGCGCGCACGGCAGTGAACCGCTCGTCGTAGTCGGCCGGGCCGGCGGCCTCGACGAACGACGCGTCGTACCGCCACCAGGCGGTGACGTCGGTCGCGAGGATGCGGTCGTCGGTCTCGGGCAGCGTCGTGTACCGGTCGCGGGGGAACCCGGAGAACTCCGACCCGGTGGACTTCAGCACGGTGACGTCGCTCAGGCCTGCGAGCACGGTCAGGCCGGTGTCGTCGGCGTGCACGAGGGCCGTGCGGCACTCGGCGGCGCCGCGGACGAACGCGTGGTCGTGGCCCGTCCCGCCGTCGGCGCCTGGCGCGCCCGTCGCGGGCGTGCCCGTCGCGATGCGCTCCCAGCCGTACTGCTCCGCACGCCAGCGCCCACCCGTGACCTGGGGCTCGGCGAGGAAGTGCCGGGCGAGCCGCAGCAGGAACGTCTCCGGCGAGCCGACGCCGTCCCGCGCGAAGGCCTGCACGGTGTTCTTCTGCGTGTCGGTGGCGATGACGCCCGTGTTGTCCCCGGTCTCGTGCGTGGCCCGGAAGTTCCCGCGGAGCTGCGAGGTGATGTTCAGGTCGGTGATGCGGTGCCGTGCGGTGTCGCGGTCGACGCGCACCAGCCGCACCTCGGCCTTCCCGTACTGGTTGGGCCCCAGGACTATCGACATTCAGCTCCCCCGGTAGGTGGTGTAGGCGAACGGGCTCAGCAGCAGCGCGACGTGCGTGTGCTCGGGTCCGAGCACCACGTCGAGCAGGACCTGCCCGAAGAACGTGTCGCGGCCCTGCGCCGCGAACCAGTCGCCGGCGGCGAACGTCAGGACGTGCCGTCCGGGCGTGACCTCGCCCCAGGCGATACGGCCGTCGTCGTCGGTCACGGCCTGCCGGGTGCCCAGGGTGACCGCCAGCCCGGCGGCCGGGAGGCCGCGGGCGGCGTCCAGCACGTGCGTCGAGGCGGTGGTCACGGCGCCACCGCCGGGTCCGGTGTGGCCGGCGCGACGGCGGGCTCCTCGACGGTCTCCTCGATGAAGGCCTCCAGCCGCAGCAGGGCGATCTGGCGCAGCTGCTCCGCCGTGACCAGCGCCTCGTCGGCGGGGTCGTTGGCCAGCCGCTCGGTGAGGTTCTCGAGGATCTGCTCCGCGGTGCGGCCCGCGGCCCGGACCAGGAAGATGCGGCCGAACCGCGCCTCGTACGCGACGTTGCCCTCGGCGATCCGGGCGGCCGTCGCCTCGGCCGCGGTGGGCTGCTCGGTGCGGGACAGCCGCGCCTCGGCGCTGTCCCCCGTGGCACGCTCGCCGATCCGCGGGTGGTGCGCCAGGGCCGCGTCGACGTCGGCGGCCCCCCAGTCTGCGGCCGACCGCATGGCGTGCACCAGCAGCTGGTCCCGGCGCAGGTAGGGGCGGCCGGCCACCACCGCGTCGACCCAGGAGTCGACGTCGGCGCACGGGCGGACCGCCGCCGCGGCGTCGGACGGGGACAGGGCGTTGAACGTCGCGAGGTCCATGAGACAAATCTACGGTTTCAACGCGATTTGCGAGTGGCACACGAGTTTCAGGCCCGTAAATCTTCGCCGACGCCGCTGCCGACGCCGCAGATCACGCCGAACGTAGGCTTGATCGGCGCATCAGGCCCTATCCGCCGATCAACCCTACGTTCGGCAGCCGAGCTCCGCCCGCTACGAGCCGACCCGGGCCGCCAGCGCGAGCAGCGAGCGGTCCGAGCCTGCCGGGCCGACCAGGCAGGCGCCCGCCGGGAGCCCGCCCGACGTCGCCACCGGCACCGACACCGCCGGCAGGCCGCCGAGGCCCGCGACGCAGGTCAGGAGCATCGTCGCCTCGCGGGCGGCCTCGGCGTCCTCGGGCCGTGGCGCGACGGTCGCCGTGGACGGCAGCACGAGCACCCGCTCCCCCAGCCGGTCCCGGATCTGCGCCCGCGCCCGCGCGACGTCGGCCCGCGCCGCCTCGGCGTCGGCCGCGCCGACGGATCGCGCCCGCTCGAACCGCCCGCGCACCGCGGGGCCGAGGGTGTCCATCCGGTCGGCCAGCCACGCACCGTGCACGGCCCACGCCTCGGCCGCCTGGAGCGTCTGGAACGCGGCGAGCCACGCCGGCTCGGGCGCCCAGTCGACCGGCTGCGCACCGGCGGCCCGCGCGAGCTGCCCGACGGCGTCACGCACCTCGGGCGCGGCCAGGTCCAGCAGGGCGTCGCTCACCACGAGCGGGGCACCCTCCGGGAGCGGGGCCGCATCGGCCGGGAGCAGCACCTCGCCCACCCGGGCCAGCGTGCCGGCGTCGCGGGCGAGCCAGCCCACGGTGTCGAACGACGGGGCCAGGGGCAGCACGCCCCCGGACGACACCGCGCCGTGCGTCGGCCGGATGCCCCACAGCCCCTGGTAGGCGGCGGGCACGCGCACCGACCCGCCGGTGTCGGTGCCCAGGGCGACGCTCGCCTGGCCGGCGGCGACCGCCGTGGCCGGGCCCGACGTCGAGCCGCCGCTGATCCGCCCCGGCGCGCGCGGGTTGGGCGGGGTGCCGTGGTGCGCGTTCGCCCCGGTCAGCGAGTAGGCGAACTCCTCGGTCTGCGCGATGCCCGCGACGGCGGCACCGGCGTCGAGCAGCCGCTCGACGGCGTCGGCGTGCTCCGCCTCGACGGGCGCAGCCGCGAGCCAGGCCGGGTTGCCCGCGCCGACGCGCTCGCCGGCCACCGCGAACAGGTCCTTGACCGCGACGGTCTCGCCGTCGAGCACGCCGGAACCGGTGGGGGCGACCAGCGGACCGGGCTCGGGCCGGACCCGCCACACGCTGAGATCAGAAGCCATGCGCACATGCTGCCAGGCCCACGTGCGGGCCCGGGCGGGCCAGAGGTGCGCCTCTACCCCGCCATTGGGCCCGGAATGCAGCGAGTTCCGGGCGCAATGACGGGGTAGAAGCGCACCTCCGGGAGCGGACCGGGCGAGGAGCGACGGGCGGGCCCCGGTAGGAGGGAGAGTTCGCAGGTCAGCGGCCCACGACGGGCAGCGGGTGAAGTCCGCGCAAACCTCTGGTCGCGCCCGTCGGCCCTGTGCGATCCTCCGAGACCGGGACTGCCACCGGGCGCCCCTTTGGTCTGTCCGATCGGGGAGTCGAAGATGCTGCAAGGCCTGGGGCTGTCCGGAACGGCCGAGTCCGTCTACCTGCAGATGCTGCGCGACCGCGACGCGGGACCCGACCGGATCGCCGAGGCCCTCGGGATCGACGAGCAGCAGGTCCGCGACGCGCTGGACGAGCTCTCCCGCCTGATGCTCGTCGAGGCGTCGTGGGCCGGCGACGACGGGTTCCGCCCCGTCAGCCCGGAGATCGGGCTCGCCGCCCTCCTCGCCCGGGAGCAGGCGCAGGTCGCGCAGCGCAACCAGGAGATCGAGGAGGGCCGCGTCGCGCTGGCGCGCCTCGTCTCCGAGCTGCAGAACGTGCGCAAGGGGCCCGACGTCGAGGTGCTGGAGACCGCGGAGGAGGCGCGCGACCGCCTGGCGACGCTCACCGAACGGTGCACGCAGCAGCTCTGCACGTTCGTGCCCACCCGGGCCACGTCGTCCCGCGCGCTGGAGTCGAGCCGGGCGCTGAGCCAGCGCCTGCTGGACCGGGGCGTGCGGATGCGGACCGTGTACCTGGAGAGCATCCGCAACGACCAGGCCACCTGGGACCACGCGACCTGGCTGCGCAACAACGGGGCCGAGGTGCGGCTGGCCGCGACGGTCCCCGTCCGGCTGCAGATCATCGACCAGGGCTACGCGATGGTCCCGCTGGCCAACACCGAGGCGGGCTCCGGCGCGGTCGTGATGACCTCCCCCGGCGTCGTGGCCGCCCTCATGGCGCTGTTCACGCAGACCTGGCGCTCGGCCACCCCGCTCGGCGCGGACCGGCGGCGCGACGACGACGGCCTGTCGGTCCAGGAGCACGAGCTGCTCCGGCTGTGGGCCAAGGGCGCCACGGACGAGACCGCCGGCCGCCGGCTGGGCGTGTCCCTGCGGACGGTGCGCCGCCTCAGCAGCGCCCTCATGGAGCGGCTGGACGCCGGCAGCCGCTTCCAGGCCGGCGCGCGGGCGCTGGACCGCGGCTGGCTGGACCCGGCCGACCTCAGCTGAGCTTCGCCGGGCTCCAGACCCGGACCGCGCCCAGCGACCAGTCGCGCAGCTGAAGGGAGTCCGCCGCGGCGAGCAGCAGGCGGCACCCGGTCGCCGCCGCCTGCTCCAGGGGGACCAGCAGGAAGATCACCACGCCGAACCCCGTGGGCAGCGTGCCGGCGTAGACGTGCATCAGCTGATCCTGCGGTACGGCGACGGCCTGGACCGCCTCGACGAGCTCCGCCGACGTGGTCCAGGCCGTGGTGGGCGCCTCGACATGGATGCTGACGACCCGCATCGATCGTCAGGGCTGGGCGGGGGTCGGCGGGGCCGTCTCCCACTGGGGGTCGGAGGCACTGGCGGTGACCTGGCCGGCGCCGGTGAGCAGGAAGGCGGTGAGGACGACGACGGCGACGCGCTGCACGTTGTTGATACGCACGATGAATTCTCCGTTTCGACGCGGGATTCTTGCTTTCTGTTTCATATTCTTTCCCGCCGTCGGCCCGGCAACAAGACAATGGCACTGTCCTGACCGTGCCACGACAATTCCTGCCGCGCGGACAGCAAATGGCACGGTCCTGCCACCGAATGCGGTGGCAGGACCGTGCCATTGTCAGCCGGGTGACCGGATCACATGTTCACCCGGATACCGAAGTCACCCCCGTAGACGTTCGTCACGTGCACGCTGGTCGAGTTGCGCGGTGGCGCCGCCTCGACCATCTGGCCGTTTCCTAGGTATATCGCCACGTGATAGGTGCTCGACCAGCCACCCCACATGATCAGGTCACCGCGCTGCAGGTTGCTCATGGAGACCTTGGTGCCCTTGCTGAGGTGGGCACCGGTGTAGGTGCCGATGTCGACGCCCGCACCCTGCCAGAACGCGTACTGCGTCAGGCCGGAGCAGTCGAAGCCGTACCGGCTCCGGTCGTCGTACCCGCCGGGGCTGCAGCAGATGCCGTAGGTCGGGCCGTACTTGTTGCCGCCGCCCCACGAGTACGTGTAGCCCTGGCCGGTCTGGGCCAGCGCGGCCTGGATGACCCGCTCGACCTTCTGCGCGTAGTCGCCGCTGGTGTCGCCACCGGGGCTGCCCGGGTCGACAGGACCCTCGGAGACCGGGCACGTGGTGCCCGTGATGAACTTGTGGGAGGCGTTGTTGTTGTAGAGCGTGCCGTTCAGCGCGCCCTTGAAGCCCGCCGCCACGGCCTGCGAGGAACCGCCGTAGTAGCTGTTGTAGTAGATGCAGACGGTCTTGCTGGACCGGTTCCACACCGACGCGGCGTTGTTCTTGATGCACTCGCCCTGGCCGGCGCCCGCACCCTTGAAGTCGTAGCACGACGGCTGCGACGTGCCGTAGTCACCGACCGAGTCGGAGAAGTCCGAGATGGACCCCGCGTTGCCGCTGTTGTAGTAGTAGCAGATCTCGCCGCTCTCGCAGGTGCCGCTGCGAGAACCGCCGCCGGGGGCCGTCGCCCCGACGAACTGGTGCGAGGCGTTGTTGTTGTAGAGCGTGCTGTTGAGCGCGCCCTTGAACCCCGGGGCGACGTCCTGGTAGGTGCCCGCGTAGTTGCTGTTGTAGTAGACCCGGACGGTCTTGGTCGACCGGTTCCACACCGACGCGGCGTTGTTCTTGATGCACTCGCCCTGGCCGGCGCCGGCCCCCTTGTAGTCGTAGCACGTGGGCTGCGAGTCGCCGTAGCTGCCCGCGGACTCGGTGAAGTCCGAGATCGACCCCGCGTTGCCGCTGTTGTAGTAGTAGCAGAACTCGCCGTCCTCGCAGGTGCCGCTGCGTGCGCCGGTGTCGTTGCCGGTGGTGCCGACGAGCTGGTGCGAGGCGTTGTTGTTGTACAGCTCCGCGCTGAGCTGGCCCTTGTAGCCCGAGCCGATGTTCTGGTACTCGCCGCCGTAGCCGGTGTTGTAGTAGACGCGGACGTTCTCGCCGGTCCGGTTCCACACCGAGGCCGCGTTGTTCTTGATGCACTCGCCCTGGCCGTTGCCCGACCCCTTGAAGTCGTAGCAGGACGGCTGCGCGGTGCCGTAGTCGCTCACCGAGCCCGTGAAGTCCGAGACGGACCCCGCGTTGTCGCTGTTGTAGTAGTAACAGAACTCGCCGCTGTCGCAGACCCCGTCACGTGCCGCGGCGGACGCAGGTCCCGCCACGCTCACGAAGGCCCCCAGGAAGGTGGCCAGCAACGCGATCATCGCGAGAAGCGCAGGTGCTCTTCTCATCAACATTCTCCCTTCAGCGGGCCGTTCTCCGGCCCGGTGCTTTCTCTGCCGATTCGGGATGCCGGACCGGATAGGAAAATGTTTGCAATTCACGGACAATGCCGGGAAGTGGGATGACGGTGCCACGAACCGTGAATGACTGCTCGGGACAACTACCGCGCTCCTGGCACCAAGTTGCACGCCGCGGGCCTGGCACACGTGGGCCAGAAAAAAGATCGCGAGCCGGTGGGCCGCGGGGTTGGATCGCCGCATGACCGTCATCATGAGCACGCCCGGCGCGGGCGACCTGGCCGTCGCGACCGACGCGCTGCGCGCGTGGCAGGACGATGCCCGGCCCGTGCAGCTGCACCCCGGGGACGTGGGCTGGTACCAGCGGTTCGGCGCCGGGACCGCCGCGGCGGCCGTCCGGACCTGGAGCCGGGACGGGCGGGTGCTCGCCGTCGGCCTCCTCGACGGGGCGCGGGTGCTGCGCATGACGACGGCGCCCGACGCCCACCGCGACGAGGAGCTGGCGCGGCGGCTGGTCGCCGACGTGACGGCGCCGGAGCGCGGGGTGCTCCCGGACGGGGAGGTCAGCGTCGAGGCGCCGCCGGGCGCCCTGGTGAGCGACCTGCTCGGGGCCGAGGGCTGGCGCACCGAGGAGCCGTTCACGCCGCTGCAGCGCGACCTCACCGACCCCGTCGAGGACCCGGGCGTGCGGGTCGAGGTGGTCGGCCGGGACCGCGTGAGCGACCGGACCCGCATGCACCGCGAGGCGTTCGGCGGCCCGACCTTCACGGACGAGCGCTGGCACGACATGGCGACCGGCCCGCTGTACGCCGATGCGCGCTGCCTGCTCGCCTACGACGACGCGGGAGTCCCCGTCGGCGCGACGACCGTCTGGTCGGCCGGCCCCGGCAGGCCCGGCCTCGTCGAGCCCCTGGGCGTGCACCCGGACCACCGCGGTCGCGGCTACGGCCGGGCGATCACTGTCGCCGGGGCGGCCGCGCTGCGCGAGCTCGGGTCGTCCAGCGCCGTCGTCATCACGGAGGCCGGACTCGTCGGCGCGGTCGCCACGTACGTGTCGGCAGGCTTCGAACGCCTCCCGGACCGCCACGACCGCCAGCGAGCCGCGTAACCAGGCCGGGCCGCCCTAGCGCGGCTGGAAGTCCGCCTTGCGGATCCGCGCGTGCACGCCCTTGACCACGTCGACCACCTGCGAGATGTCGAAGTCCGTGGCGGCCGACAGGTACGCGTAGGCGTGCGCGGGCGACATCCCGTACCGCACCTCCAGCAGCGCGATCGCCGCGCGCACGCAGTTCTGCACGGCCACGTCGAGGTCGCGGTCCAGCCCGGTCGGCACCAGGAACTCCGTGGTCTCGGCGAGCGGGCCGGCCAGCTCGCCGAAGGCGGCGACGGCGTCGGCGGCCGGGACGAGGTCGAAGCCGAGCCGCACCCGGAGCGAGGCCTCGAACGCGGTGAGCGCCACCTCGCCGTCGCCCTGCGCGAAGTGCGGGTCGCCCACGTACGCGAGCGCCCCCGCCACCTGCACCGGCAGGTACAGGGTGGAGCCGGCGCCCAGCAGGTTGATGTCGATGTTGCCGCCGAACGGCCCCGGCGGCACCGAGTGCGGCCGCTCGTCCCCGGCGGCGGCGACGCCCATGATGCCGAGGAACGGGTGCAGGTCGAAGCCCACGCGGCGCTCGGCGCCCTCGGCGAGCGGGATCGAGCCGCGCCCCGCGCCGTCGGCCCAGGAGTCCACCTGGGCGAAGACGCTCACGATGTCCGCCCCGCCGGCCGGGTACTCGCCGGGCAGGGAACCGCGGCCGTGCCGGTTGGAGATCACGCCGTACGGCACCCGGGGGTCGGTGGACAGCACACGGATCGCGAGGAGGTCACCCGGCTGCGCGCCGCGCACCTCGACGGGCCCGGTGACGACGTGGCCGCCGTGCGCTCCCGGCACGTCGGGCAGGCCGGGCGTGCGGGCGCCCAGGCGGGACGTGCGGGCGGCGGCGAGCTCGACGGCGTCGGCCAGGACGGCGTCCTCGGCGACGCCGCGCTCCGCGAACCAGGCGAGCGGGTCGCCGCCCTGGTCCTCCAGGATGCCCTCGTGGGACAGGGTGTCGACGACGACCTCCTCGCCCGGGTCCACGGCCAGCACCGCGCGGTCCGCCGCGCAAGGCAGCCGGCCCCAGTAGGCGGTCTCGGTCGAGGTGGGCAGGTACGCGGCCCCGTCGACGACGGCGGCGGCGCCGACGCCCGCGCTCGTCCCCGTGCCGGGCTGGAGAATCGTCTGCTGGTGCACGGGCCGAGAGTACACAGCGGGTGTTGCGGGCCTGTGCGGTTCACCGCCGCGGGATCATCCCGGCCTGCTCGTAGACGGACCGCAGGTAGACCAGCAGCTCGTCGGCGTCCGGCGGCTCGGGGCGCAGCAGCCGGTAGACGACGGCGCCGACGGTCATGTCGATGAGCGCCTCGATGTCCGTCTCCGGAGGCAGCACGCCCTCGTCGATCGCCCGCGACAGGGCCAGGTGCGCGGTGCGGCGCCGGGGCAGGATGTGGTCGTTCCAGAACGCCGCCATCAGGCCGGGGTGCGTGACGCTGGAGCCGAAGACCTGGGCCAGCATGGCACGGTAGCCGGGCTCGGCAAGAGTGCGGGCGCTCCCCGGCAGGGCGTCGGCGATCACCTGCGAGATCTCGGCGTACGACATGCCGTCGAGGTCGTCGATGCCCGGGGACGGGATCTCCCCGCGCGCCGACTCGACCGCCGCCGCGATCAGCTCGTCCTTGCTGCCCCAGCGCCGGTACACGGTCAGCTTGCCGACGCCGGCCCGCCGCGCGATCTGCTCGATGCTGGTCCCGGCGTGGCCGTGCTCGGTGAACAGCTCGAGCGCCGCGGCAAGGATCGCCTGGTCGGTGCGCGGGTCCCGCGGCCGGCCCCGGCCCCGCTGCCCGGCGGGCGCCGTCATCGCGCCCGCCCGTCACTCAGCAGGCCGGACAGCCAGGGTCCGGCGTCCGCCGGGTCGGACCCGCGCCAGGCCAGGTGCCCGTCGGGGCGCACCAGCCAGGACTCGGGCACGGCGTCCGTACGGAAGAGACGGGCCGGTTCGACGCCGGGCTCGACGTCGTCCGGCCCGACGTCGTCCGGCCCGACGTCGTCCGGCACTGGCCTGACGCTTCCCGGCCCGGCTTCCGGCGGCGGCACCAGCAGGGCCCACCGCCCGCCGAGCTCGGCGTGCAGGCGGGTCACCCGGCCGTCGGCCCGGGTGCAGGCGAGGTTCGGCACGCGGTCGCCGATGCAGACGCGCCGGGCCAGCCGCGCAGCAGTGCGCTCGGCCGGTCCGACCCCGAGCGGCCCAGACCGGTAGCTGACCCAGAGCTGCGAGGTCGTGAAGGTGGCCCAGCGCTGGGCCCAGGGCTGGTTGAAGAGCCGGACGAACACCTGGTCCCGCAGGAACCGGCCCGCGGCGCTGCGCGCCACGTTCACCTTGGTCACGTTCGCGGTGCCCCGCAGCACCTCGGCGGCGAGCGGACGCCGCTCCGCCTCGTAGGTGTCCACCAGCGCCTCGGACGCCAGGCCCCGCACCACGAGGCCCAGCTTCCAGGCGAGGTTCTCGGCGTCGCCCAGGCCCGTGAGCATGCCCTGGCCGCCGAACGGCGCGTGCGCGTGGGCCGCGTCGCCCGCGACGAGGACGCGCCCGCTCCGGTACCGGTCGGCCAGGCGGCGGTGGATCGTGAACTCGGAGAGCCACACGGGCTCCAGCACCCGGACCTGGCGGCCGGTGCGCTCGGGCAGGATCGCGCGGAGCCGGTCCAGGATCTGCTCCTCGGTGAGGCGGCTCCGCCGGCCGTAGGCGTCGGCGGCGCGCCGCTCGGCACCCGAGGTGTCGTCCGGGGACTCCGCGACCCGCTCCCCCACCGCACCGTCCGGGTCGTAGGCGATCAGGCGCCACAGGTCGGCCCGCCCGTCGGCGTCGGGCATGGGCATCGCGCCGAGCATCCCGTCCGGGTGCACCCAGCCCGACGTCCCGGCCCGGTCCAGGTCCCAGTCCAGGTGCAGGTCGGCCAGCAGGAACCGCTCGCTGAGGCGCACCCCCGGGGCGGTGATCCCGGCGGCCGCGCGGACGGCGCTGTCGGTGCCGTCGCAGCCGACGAGCCACCTGGCCCGTACGGTCCGCCCGTCGGCCAGCTCGGCGACGACGCCGTCGTCGTCCTGCACCGCGCCGGTCAGCCGCGCGCCCCACTCCGGGGCGCCGCCCAGCTCCGCGAGCCGACGCCGCAGCCCGTCCTCGACGAGGGCCTGGGACACCACCATGGGCGGTGCGGCGGTGCGCAGACCCGGGTCGCCGAACCGGATGCGCATCATGGGCCGGTCGCCCAGGTAGGTGGTGATGCGCATGGCCCGCACCGACCGCTCCGGCAGGTCGCCGAGCGCGCCCAGCCGGTCGAGGACCTCCGACCCGCGCGCGTGCACGAAGTTGGCCCGCGACGTCGTCGCGGGGGCCGGCCGGCGGTCCACGACGCGCACCCCGACGCCCTGCAGCCGCAGGCCGCACGCCAGGGCTAGACCCGTGGGGCCCGCCCCGACCACCAGCACGTCGATGACCTCGGCGTCGGACATGCCACCTCCATTTATTAACGGAACGGTACCGTTAACAATATAGCGGCGGCGAGCCCGCACCGGAAGGCCCGGACGCCGCCGGGCGCCGTCAGACCTGGAGCAGCGCCCGCGCCGCGGCACGCGCGGCGCCGAACGCGTCCGGCTGCGCGCGCGTCGTGTGCGCCACCATGGCGCCCTCGTACAGCAGGTGGATCTGCTCGCCGAGGCGCTCCGCGTCCGGGTGCCCGGCGTCCCGCAGCAGCCGCTGGAACTCGGCGAGCATGTACTGCTTGTCGGCCAGGATCACGGCGTTGCCCGGGTGCTCGGTGGCGCCGATCTCGCCGTGGGCGTTGACGAACGCGCACCCGCGCACGTTGTCGTCGGCCCACTCCTCGGCGACCTCGAGCGCGACCAGGACCTGTTCGAGGCCCGTCGCCCCGCGTTCCGCGAGCCGCCGCCCGAACCACGTGGCCCAGCGCTCGTGCCGGCGGGTCAGGTACGCGGCCACCAGGGCGTCCTTGGACCCGAACCGGTCGTAGAGCGTCTTCTTGGTGACCCCGGCCTGGTCGGCGATCAGGTCGACGCCGACGCCGCGGATGCCGCGCTCGTAGAACAGGGCGCTGGCCGCGACGAGGATCCGCTCGCCGGCGGGGGTGTCGGGGTTGGGGGTGCGGCGTGGCACGGTGCCTCCATGGGTTCCGGGTGCAGGTCCACTGCGAGTATACCGACCTGTATGTTTACCTAGTTGGTATGACTGATCGGACGAGAAGAAGCCTCCTGGGGCACCTCGCCCCCGCCCTGCTCGTGGTGATGTGGAGCTCCGGATTCGTGGGCGCGACCTTCGCGGCGCCGGTCGCGCCCGCCGCCACCACGCTCCTGTGGCGGTACGTCGTCGCCGGGACCCTGATGGTCGTGGTGGTTCTGGCGCTCGGCCGCCGGTACGGCGCGCGCTACCTGCGGCGGGAGGCGGTGCTGGGCGCCCTCGGCCAGGCCGGCTACCTCTACGGCGTGTTCCGCGCGGTCGAGGAGGGTCTGCCGGCCGGGACCGCTGCACTGCTCGCGTCGCTCCAGCCGGCCCTGGTCGCCGTCGTCATGTCCGGGTTCGGGCGGGGGCGCGGGGCCGGGCGCGGGCGTGCTGTCGGCCGCGGGAGCGGCGGCGGACGGCGCCAGGCCGTCGGCCTGGCCGTCGGGTTCGCGGGGGTCGCCCTCGCCGTCGGGCCGGACGTCGCGGCGGGGAACGGAGCCGCGGGTGCGCTCTGGGCCGTGCTCGGCATGCTGTCGCTCTCGGCCTCCACCGTGCTCGGCGACCTGTGGCCCGCGCCCGACGAGCCGGGCGAGCACGACGTGCTGGACTCGCTGGCCGTGCAGGGCGTCGTCGCGCTCGGGATCTTCGCCGTGCTCGCCCTCGCGAGCGGCCAGGCCGCGCCGCCCGCCGACCCGACCTTCTGGCTGGCGATCGCCTGGCTCGTCGGCCTGGCGTTCCTCGGCGGCTACGGCATGTACCTGTACGTGCAGCGCACGCGCGGGCCCGTCGCGGTGAGCACCTGGCTCTACCTCACCCCGGCGGTGTCCGCCGCGTGGGCCTGGGCCATGTTCGGCCAGGACCTGCCGCTGCTCACCGTGGCCGGGTTCGTGGTCAGCCTGGCGGGGGTGCTCCTGACCCGGCCCACCCGACGGGCCGCGGATGAAACCCGGCCCGGAGTGCCCGCGGCGTCGGTACGCTCCGGGCCGTGAGGATCACCGACTTCCGGCCGCGGCAGAGCGGGGAGGCCGCCGAGGTCGCGGCGGACGCGTTCGCCGACGACCCGCTGTGGACGCACACCGTGCCGGACGCCGGACGGCGTCGTCTGCCGCACCTGATCATGCTCCGGGCGGGACTGCGCATCCTGCGTCCGCCGCAGGCCGCCCGGGTCGCGCTGGACGACGGCCGGATCATCGGTCTGGCCACCTGGACCACCGCCGGCACGGAGGACCCCTACGACCCGTTCGCCCCCACCCAGCGCGTCGACCCCCGGCTGACCCGCGCCACGCGGACCCTGGTCCGCCGCGCGGGCGCCGACTGGCCCCGGCTCTCCGCCCTGTACGCCACGCTCGCCCAGTCGTACCCGAACGAACCGGGCTGGTTCCTGGGCACGCTCGTGGTGCTCCCGGAGCGGCAGGGCACCGGCGTCGGCAGCGCGCTCCTGCGCGACGGCCTCGCACAGGCCGACGCCGCCGGCCAGCCGGTCTCGCTGCAGACCAGCACCACGCAGAACGTCGAGTTCTACAAGCGGTACGGCTTCGAGGTCACGCGGACCTTCGCCGAGCTGTACCCGGGGTCGCCGCCCCTGTGGAACCTGCGCCGCCCGGCATCGGCGCAGGTCACCACGCATGCCCCCAGCGTGCCACGTGGTGCCACACCTTCTTGAGGTCCTGCGGGTGCTGCTCCCCTGCGCGTACGGCCTCGCCGATCGCCCGGGCGTCCAGCCGGCCGTCCCTGGTGTGCCCGACGGCGACGGCGCGCGCCACGTCCAGGATCGCCGGGCCCCGGAACTCCGGGCGCGCGGCCACCTCGTCCACGTGCAGCGAGAACCCGTGGTGCCATTCGACGGCGACGCCGAGCCCCTCGGCGGCCTCGGCCTCGGCCGTGCCGCGGTAGCAGGGGTCCAGCACCAGCGCGTCGACGTCGTCCGGCAGTGAGACGACGCCGTGCACCTGGGCCTCGACGTAGTCGTCCAGGAGGTCGTGGACGCCGGCCACGGTGTCGGCGTCCGCCATCGCGACCAGCGGTGCCGGGTCGACGGCGGCGAAGTGCTCCGGCTCCAGGAAGGAGTCCGGGTAGCAGAACGTGGTGCGCTCCAGCACGTGCGAACGCAGCCGCAGGTGGGCGGAGCCGAAGCGGACGGCGGCGCCCGCTTCGCGGCGGCGATGGTTCAGCGCGCCGTAGCGTGGCCGCAGGTGCGGTGCGGCGTCGTCGTACCGGCCGTCGAACATGCGCTGCTCCCAGCGCCACCGGTCGCCGCCCTGGTGCGCGGTCAGGCCGCCGTTGCTGGTGCCCGTCTCGAACTGGGAGCGCCAAACACGGTCGTGGGCGAGGCGCTCGATCAGCGTCTCGCTGCCGTCGGCGACCAGCCGGTCGGGGTGGAAGTTGATCGTGACCAGCCAGTTCATGCCGGGAGGCTACCCGGCATCACTGGTAGGCGTGAGATCGGCAGTCTGCATCGAGGTCGGCACAGGCCTGTGCCGACCACGATGCCGGGGTCTTATAAACAAATACGAGCCCACGAGTCCAGAATAAATAGGGTTTTGCGTGTTCTGGGGTTAGA
>NZ_JBHWZO010000076.1:0-24629 GCF_042728455.1 Promicromonospora sp. NPDC060204 | reverse complement strand
GTCTGCGAGACCCGGGCGCCGCCTTCGTGAAGCGTGCTACCCGATCACGCGGGCCGCGATGTCGCGGCCTACCTGGTCGGTCGTGCGTACTACGTCGCCGCGCGACGCGAGGTCGGCGGCCACGGCGTCCTGGACGCGCGCGGACTCGGCCGCGAAACCCAGGTGGTCGAGCAGCAGGGCGACGGACAGGATCGTCGCGGTGGGGTCGGCCTTGCCCTGGCCGGCGATGTCGGGCGCGGAGCCGTGCACCGGCTCGAACATCGACGGCGCGGTGCGGTCCGGGTTGATGTTGGCCGAGGCGGCCAGCCCGATGCCGCCCGAGATCGCGGCGGCCTGGTCGGTGAGGATGTCACCGAAGAGGTTGTCCGTGACGATCACGTCGAACCGGCTCGGGTTCGTCGTCAGGTAGATGGTCGCGGCGTCCACGTGCGCGTAGTCCGTGGTGACGTCGGGGAACTCGGCGTTCACGGCCTCGACGGTACGGCGCCACAGGTGTCCGGCGTGCACCAGCACGTTGTGCTTGTGCACCAGGGTGAGGTGCTTGCGCGGGCGGGCCGCGGCGCGCGCGAACGCGTCCCGGACCACGCGCTCGACGCCGAACGCGGTGTTCACGCTGACCTCGGTGGCGATCTCGGCGGGCGTGCCGACGCGCAGCGCGCCGCCGTTGCCGACGTACGGGCCCTCGGTGCCCTCGCGGACCACGACGAAGTCGATCTCGCCCGGGTTCGCGAGCGGGCTGGAGACGCCCTCGTAGAGCTTGGTCGGGCGCAGGTTCACGTAGTGGTCCAGCGCGAAGCGGAGCTTGAGCAGCAGCCCGCGCTCCAGCACGCCGCTCGGGACCGACGGGTCGCCGATCGCGCCCAGCAGGATCGCGTCCTGCCCCTTGATCCGCCCGAGGTCCTCGTCGGTGAGGGTCTCGCCCGTCGCGTGCCAGCGCCGCGCACCGAGGTCGAACTCGGTCGTGGAGAGCTTGGTACCCGACGGCGCCAGTGCCGCCTCGAGGACGGAGAGACCTTGCTCCACGACCTCGGTGCCGATGCCGTCACCCGCGACCACCGCGAGGTTGATGCCGTCTGTCGTACCCACCTGTGCCATGTCCGGAGCGTACGCGTGCGACCACCGGGCTGAGACGCGGGTCTCACCCAATGGACGACTTGTTGGAACCTCGTTCAGTCGAACGTCCAGGTCGTCGCCCCGCCCTGCTCCCGCACGTAGAGCGCGGTCGCCCGGGTGGGCGTCACGCGGTACACGTGCCACGGGGCGGGCCCCGCCGACGGCGCGCTGTAGGGAGCGGTCAGCGCGGTACCGGACGCGTCCGGCTCGCACGGCCAGCCGCCGTCGTTGAGCTGCCGGGAGACCCTCGCCACGACGTCCGGGTCCGTGACCAGCTCGGCCGTGCCGTCGACCACGGTGTCGTAGTCGGCGGTCGCCACCGCGATGGTGCACCGCGGCTCGCGCTCCAGGTTCCGGGCCTTGAGCGCCGAACGGCCCGACACCACCCAGAAGGCGTCGTCGAACCAGATGGCGCCGATGCCGGTGACGTGCGGGCCCCCGTCCGCGTTGACGGTGGTGAGCCAGTGCGAGTGCCGGTCCGGGCCACCGGTGCCCGGAGCCTGCGTGAGCCCGACCAGGTCGGCCGCGACCGGCGCCCAGTCCAGGGTCGGGAGGTCGTAGAGCTCCGCGAGATTCTTGGCTTTCACAGATGGAGTGTTCATACCTCGGTGGACGACCCCACGGACCGGAAGTCATCGGCCGGCCCCGGCACGCCCCGAGCTACTGGTCCCGGGCCGAGAGCACGCAGAACTCGTTGCCGTCCGGGTCCGCCAGCACGGTCCAGGTCGCGTCGGCCGGCTGCCCGACGTCGATCACCGTCGCGCCCAGCTCGACCAGGCGCGCGATCTCGGCGTCCCGGTCGTCGCTCGTGTGCGGCGCGAAGTCCCAGTGCAGGCGGTTCTTGCTCGTCTTCGGGTGCTCGACCGGGACGAACACCATGCCCGGCGGCACCTGGTGGAAGTCGAGCTTGTCGGACAGCTCGAGCGCCCACGGCGGCACGAGGACCGACTCGGTGTCGAGCTCGAAGATGACCTCCCAGCCCAGGGCCTCGGCCCACCAGCGAGCCAGCTTCTTGTGGTCCGTGGACTCCACCACGGTCGAGTACCAGCGCAGCGCCATCGCCTTCACCTCTCGTCAGGACCTGTGCCCCACACCGTAGGACGAGCCACTGACACTCCGCCGACACAGCCGGCGACGGGGCGCACGCGATGACTTCCCCGCTCGCCACCCGTCCACCGGCCATGGAGCCCATCGACATCGCCCACCGCGTCATCGACGACAACCACTTCATGGTCCTCGGCACGGCCCAGCCGGACGGCACACCGCGTGTCTCGCCCGTCTTCTACAACCACGCCGCGTACCGCGACTTCTACTGGATCTCGTCGCCCGCCGCGCAGCACTCGCGCAACGTCGCCGCCCGGCCCCGGGTCGAGATCGTCATCTTCAACTCCCAGGCCGACCCCGGCCCCGACACGGCCGCCGTCTACCTCGGCGCCACGGCCGCCCAGGTGCCCGACGGCGAGCTCCCCGCCGCCGTGACCGCTGCCTTCTCGTCGGTGCGCAGCGGCGTGCGGGCCTACGGGGTCGACGAGCTCAGCGGCGACGCCGAGCTGCGCCTCTACCGCGCCACCGTGACCAGCACCGAGATCCACGTGCGGGGGAGCGACCCGGAGCGCGGGACCGGCATCGACCGCCGGCTGACCGTGGATGCCTGAGGGCGGGCACCTCACCAGCGGCCTGGACCCGCGCGAAGTCCCGCCCAGCGAGATACCGACACCTCGAAAAGCCTTGGCCGGGACCCGTCGCGCGCCCGCACAATCGGCCGATGAGCGCCACCGACGAGGACCTCCGCCCGTACTTCGACGCCGCGGCGACCGGGCTCACCTTCAACTCGCCCCTCGGCGAGCAGAGAGCCGCCGCACTGATCGACCGTGTACAGCCCCTGCGGACCAGCTCGCGCGTGCTCGACCTGGGCTGCGGCGCCGGCGAGCTGCTGCTCCGCCTCTGCGAGCGGCACGGCCTCGACGGCGACGGAGTCGACAACCACGCCGCCGACGTCGGCGCCGCCCGGAACACGGCGACACACCGCGGCCTGGAGCGGCGGGTCACGTTCCACACCACGGACGCGACCACCTGGGACCGCCCGGCGGACATCGTCGTGAACATCGGCGCGAGCCACATCTGGGGCGCGGGCCCGGCGCCCGCGCTGGAGGCGCTGCACGGCCTGACCAACCCGCACGGAAACCTGCTGTTCGGCGACGGCGTCTACGAGGCCGAGCCGGACGCCGTCGTCCGTGCGGCCTTCGGCAACCTGCCCGACCTCGCGGGCCTGGCCCGCATCGCGACCGACGCGGGGTTCCGCGTGCTCCACGCAGCGACCTCGACGCAGGGCGAGTGGGACGACTTCGAGTCGGACTGGCGGGCCGGCATCGAGCGGCTGGCCACACCGGGCGCCCGGGCCTTCGCCGACCGGCGGCGCGAGGAGTACCTGGGCGGCTACCGCGGTGTGGTCGGCTTCGCCTGGCTGGTCCTCACCCCGGCCTAGCCGGAACCCGGACCCAGGTCGCGCACGGACGCGAACCCGGGCCTCAGGGCCTCCGATGCCTCAGGGCCGGGGCAGGCCGCTCAGTGCTTCGGGTACGTCAGGGCTTCGGGTACAGCAGCTCGAACCGCTCGCACACGATCGGCATGTCCTCCGCGAACTCCCGCCCCTCGCCCAGCGTCCGGCGGAAGTACGCCTCGTGCCCCGCCCGCCACGACTCCAGCGTGCGGTCGTCCTCGCCCTCCGCGGCCGCGAAGTCTTCGTCGACCTCGTCGAACGTGGTCGTCTCCACGCTCGTGGTGCGGATCAGCGCACGCGGGTGGCGCTCGCCGTCCAGCAGGATCGACAGCTCGCCGACGACGGGCAGCGGAACGCCCTCGTCGTCGTAGTCCCACAGGGCCGACGACGTCGCCGTCTTGTCCCCCGCCAGGACCGCCGCGAGGAGCGTCTGGGCCAGCTCCGGCTCGTCGCCGAACGACCACGCCTGCGGCGGCACGGTCTCGCTCACGGTGTGGCCGACGACGATGCTCGCCTTCGCCATCCCCGCGTACTGCCGGGTGGCCGCCCAGAAGTCGAGGACCTCGGCGGCCAGCTCCTGGTCCTCCACGGGCACCGACTCGGGGTCGAAGGTCGAGGGGTCGAAGGCCGGCTCGTCGCCGTCCGCGGCCTGCGGGTTCACGTCGTGGGTCACGGGGACATCCTGCCCTAACGGCAGGGGCCGGACGAGGCCTCGCCGGCACATGACGAAAACTGAACGATCCGATAACGAACCCTTACCCAGTTTGCATACATGCGACCGCTCATGGTCTGGTGAACGGCGGTTCACGTCGTTCTGACGTACTTTTTCCAAAATTTTCGCGCCAAGAGAAGGGGCTTTGTGCCAGCAATCGAGGCAAACCATCTGTACAAGGTGTTCGGGCGTAAGGGCCGCGAGGGCGTCAGACGTCTCGAGGCCGGGGCGGACACCGACGAGCTGAGACGAGCGGGGCTGACGCCGGCGGTCATCGACGCGTCGTTCACCGTGGAAGAGGGCGAGATCTTCGTCGTCATGGGCCTGTCCGGGTCCGGCAAGTCGACCCTGATCCGCATGATCAACGGGCTCCACCCGCCGACCTCCGGCCACGTGGAGCTTTACGGCGAGAACATCACCGCCGCCACCGGCAAGGACCTGCGCCGCCTGCGGCGCGAGCGGATCAGCATGGTCTTCCAGCACTTCGCGCTGTTCCCGCACCGCACGGTCATCGACAACGCCGCCTACGGCCTCGAGACGCAGGGCGTCGGCAAGGAGGAGCGCCGCACCCGCGCCCACGAGGCCCTAGAGCTGTGCGGGCTGACCGGCTGGGACGACCACCTGCCGAGCGAGCTGTCCGGCGGCATGCAGCAGCGGGTCGGCCTGGCCCGCGCGCTCGCCGCGGACACCGACATCCTGCTCATGGACGAGGCGTTCAGCGCGCTGGACCCCCTGATCCGGCGGGACATGCAGGACCAGCTCGTCGAGCTGCAGCAGAAGCTCGGCAAGACGATCCTCTTCATCACCCACGACCTCAACGAGGCCATGCGCATCGGCGACCGGATCGCCATGATGCGCAACGGGCGGATCGTCCAGGTCGGGACCGCCGAGGAGATCCTCACCGACCCGGCCAACGACTACGTCGCGCAGTTCGTCGCCGACGTCGACCGCACCCGCGTGCTGACGGCGTCGTCCGTCATGGAGCCGCCGGCCGCCGTCCTCGGCGCGGAGCAGGGACCGCGCGCCGCGCACAAGCTGATGCGCGAGCACCAGATCCCGGCGATGTTCGTCACCGGACGTGACCGCACCCTCAAGGGTTACGTCACCGAGGACGAGGTGGGCCGGCACCTGGAGCAGAAGGACCTCACCGGCCTCCTGCGGCCCGTGCCGGACGTCGCCGCCGTCTCCCCCGACACCTCGCTCGCCGACCTGTTCGGCCCGGCGGCCGAGACCCCGGCCATCGCCGTGGTCGACGACGCCGGACGGCTCGTCGGCGTCGTCCCGCGCATCACGCTGCTCTCGGCGCTCGCCGCGCACGCGGAGCCCGACGTCGCGGACGCTCCCGTGCCGGCCGACGACGAGACCACGGACGACCGGACCACGGACGACGAGACCAACAAGGACGACCAGACCAAGGAGGCCGCCCGTGCCTGAGAGCGCCGCCCCCCTGACGATCGTGCCGTCCATCCCGGTCGGCACCTGGCTGGAGACCGGGTTCACCTGGTTCAAGCAGACCTTCGACGCGCTCTTCGACGTGATCGGTGACCTGATCACCGGCGCCATCAACGGGATCGCCGACCCCCTCCTGGCCCTGGACCCGCTGGTCCTCGCGATCGTCCTGGCGCTGCTCGGCTGGCTCCTGCGCAACTGGAAGCTCGGTGTCGGAACGCTGGTGGGCCTGGTCCTGATCATCGGGATGGACATGTGGGAGCCCGCCGTCGAGACCCTCGCCCTCGTGGTGGTGGCGACCGTCGTCGCCCTGGTCCTCGGCATCCCGCTGGGCATCCTCGCGGCCCGCTCGCCCGTCGTCAGCCGCATCGCCAAGCCCGTCATGGACTTCATGCAGACCATGCCCGGCATGGTCTGGCTGCTGCCCGTGCTCAAGCTGTTCAGCATCGGCGTGGCCGGCGCCCTGGTCGCCACGGTGATCTTCGCCCTGCCGCCCGCCGTCCGGCTCACCGAGCTCGGCATCCGCCAGGTCGACGGCGAGGTCGTCGAGGCCGGTCAGGCCTTCGGCGCCGGGCCGCGGCAGATCCTCAAGGACATCCAGCTCCCGCTGGCCATGCCGACCGTGATGGCCGGCGTCAACCAGGTGATCATGCTGGCCCTGTCGATGGCCGTGATCGCCGGCCTGGTCGGTGGCGGCGGCCTGGGCAACGAGGTGGTGGGCGCCATCTCGACCCTCAACCTCGCCCGCGGCTTCGACGCCGGCATCTCCGTGGTGATCCTGGCGATCTTCCTGGACCGCCTGACGGCGTCGATCGGCTCCCGCCGTCCGGGTCACGGCCGCCTGCGCGAGCTGCGCGACCGGTTCACCCGGACCCCGGCGAACAGCGCCCCCGCCGCCGACGCGGCACGCGCAGCCTGACGCCTCCCTCAAGACGTAGTACCCCTCACCCATACATAACGAACCCCAGTGATACGAAACGGAAGGACACCGATGATCGGCACGACCGGCAAGCGGATCGGAGCGGCCGCAGTGGCCCTCGGCCTGGGCCTCAGCCTCACGGCATGCGGCTCGAGCGAGGACGGCGGCAGCAGCGACAAGACCATCACCCTCGGCATCATCCCGTCGTGGACGGACGGTCTGAGCACCGCCTACCTGTGGAAGAACGTCCTCGAGGAGGACGGGTACACGGTCGAGATCACGGAGATCAACGACGCAGCACCGCTGTACACCGGACTGGCTGAAGGCGACATCGACGTCTTCCCGTCCGCGTGGCCCGAGGTCACGCACGCCGCCTACATGGACGAGTACGGCGACGACCTGGAGGACCTCGGCACCTACTACGACGGCGCCAAGCTGACCGTCGCCGTCCCCGAGTACTCCGAGCTCCGGTCGATCGAGGACCTCGTCGGGAAGAGCACCGACTACGACGGCAAGATCGTCGGCATCGAGGCGGGCGCGGGCCTGACGAAGGCCACGCAGGAGCAGGTCATCCCGCAGTACGGCCTGGACGAGGACGGCTGGGAGCTGCAGACGTCGTCGACGCCGGCCATGCTGAACGCCCTCGACGAGGCCGTCCAGAAGGAGGAGGACATCGTCGTCACGCTGTGGCGCCCCTTCTGGGCCAACAACACCTTCCCGGTGCGCGACCTCGAGGACCCGAAGGGCGCGCTCGGCGAGGCGGAGGGCCTCCACGAGATCGCAACCCTCGGGTTCGCCGAGGAGTTCCCCGAGGTCGCCGAGATGATGGGTAAGGCCAAGCTGGACGACGAGCAGTACGGCAGCCTGGAGGACCAGGTCGTCAACGAGCACGAGGGCGACCCGGCTGCCGGCGTCGAGGCCTGGCTCGCGGACAACCAGGACTGGGTCGAGACCCTCAAGGGCTGACGCCGGACCGCCGTCGGGCAACACCGCAGTCCGGCACCAAGGACGGCAGGACAAGAGAGCGGCGCCCCACCCTCCGTGCGGAGGGTGGGGCGCCGCTCTGTCACGCGCTACGGCGTCGTGCCGACGCCGGGATCAGCGCGCGGCGGAACCCTCGACGTAGTCCGAGTCGGCCGGCTTGATCCACGAGAACATCTTGCGCAGCTCGCGGCCCGTGGCCTCGATCGGGTGCTGCTCGCCCTTGGCGCGCAGCTCCTTGAACTCAGGGGCGCCGGCGTCCTGGTCCGCGATGAAGCGGGCGGCGAAGGTGCCGTCCTGGATGTCGGAGAGAACGGCCTTCATGTTCTCCTTGACGCTCGGGTCGATGACGCGCGGGCCGGAGACGTAGTCGCCGTACTCGGCGGTGTCCGAGACGGACCAGCGCTGCTTGGCGATGCCGCCCTCGACCATCAGGTCGACGATCAGCTTGAGCTCGTGCAGAACCTCGAAGTACGCGACCTCCGGCTGGTAGCCGGCCTCGGTCAGCGTCTCGAAGCCGTACTGGACCAGCTGCGAGGCGCCGCCGCACAGCACGGCCTGCTCGCCGAACAGGTCGGTCTCGGTCTCCTCGGTGAACGTCGTCTTGATGCCGCCGGCGCGCAGGCCGCCGATGCCCTTGGCGTACGACAGGGCCAGGCCCCAGGCGGAGCCGGACGCGTCCTGCTCGACGGCGACGATCACGGGCACGCCGCGGCCGTCCGCGAACTCGCGGCGCACGATGTGGCCCGGGCCCTTGGGGGCGACCATGAGCACGTCGTGGCCGGCCTCGGGCTTGATGTAGCCGTAGCGGATGTTGAAGCCGTGCCCGAAGACGAGCGCGGCGCCCTCCTTGAGGTTCGGCGCGATGTCCTCGGCGTACAGGTGCCGCTGCACCTGGTCGGGGGCGAGGATCACGACCACGTCGGCGTCGCGCACGGCGTCCGGCACGGTCGCGACAGCGAGGCCCTCGTTCTCGGCCTTGGCCCGGGAGGCGGAGCCCTCGCGCAGGCCGACGGTCACCTGCACCCCGGAGTCACGCAGGTTCAGGGCGTGCGCGTGGCCCTGGCTGCCGTAGCCGACCACAGCAACCTTCTTCTGCTGGATGATCGACAGGTCAGCGTCGTCGTCGTAGAACAGCTCAGCCACGGTTCTTGCTCCTCAGTTGATTACTCGGGTGGAAAGAAGTATCGGTGGGTCGCGCGCTCAGGCGGACCTGACCGCGCGCTCGAACGCACGGTCGGTGATGGACCGGGCGCCCCGGCCGATGGCCAGTGTGCCGGACTTGACGATCTCACGGACGCCGTACGGTTCCAGCGCCGCGAGGAGCGAGTCGAGCTTCGCCGCCGGTCCGGTGGCCTCGATGACCACGGAGTCCGGCACGACGTCGACCACGCGCGCCCGGAACATCTCGACGACTTCCAGCACCCCGGTTCGGGTGGCGGCGTCGGCCCGCACCTTGACGAGCAGCAGCTCGCGGTGCACTGACGACTCGGGTTCGAGCTCGACGATCTTGATCACGTGGATGAGCTTGTTGAGCTGCTTCGTGACCTGTTCCAGGGGGTGTTCCTCGACGTCGACCACCACGGTGATGCGCGAGATCTCCTCGTGCTCCGTGGGGCCGACGGCCAGGGAGTGGATGTTGAACGCGCGACGGGCGAACAGGCCGGCGACGCGCGTGAGCACGCCGGGCTTGTTCTCCACGAGCACGGACAGGGTGTGCCTCGACATGGGGGTCAGTCCTCTCGCTCCCACGCCGGCGAGATGCCGCGTGCGTACTGGATGTCGTCGTTGCTCACGCCGGCGGCGACCATGGGCCACACCATCGCGTCACGCGAGACGGTGAAGTCCACGACCACGGGCCGGTCGTCGATCTCGTTGGCCCGCTTGATCGCGGCGTCGACGTCGGAGGCGTGCTCCACGCGGATGCCCTCGCAGCCGTACGCGTCGGCGAGCTTCACGAAGTCGGGCACGCGCATGGTGCCGTGACCGGTGTGCAGGTCGGTGTTGGAGTAGCGCGACTCGTAGAAGAGCGTCTGCCACTGCCGCACCATGCCCAGCGAGCTGTTGTTGATCAGCGCCACCTTGATGGGGATGTCGTTGATCGTGCAGGTGGCCAGCTCCTGGTTGGTCATCTGGAAGCAGCCGTCGCCGTCCACGGCCCAGACCGTCCGGTCCGGCTCGCCGACCTTGGCGCCCATCGCGGCCGGGATGGAGTAGCCCATCGTCCCGAGGCCGCCGGAGTTGATCCAGGTGTTGGGTCGCTCGTAGCTGATGAACTGCGCGGCCCACATCTGGTGCTGGCCCACGCCCGCGACGTAGATCGCGTCCGGCCCGGTCAGCTCGCCCAGTCGCTGGATCACGTGCTGCGGCGACAGGTGGCCGTCCTCCGGCTGGGTGTAGCCGCGGGGGTAGGTGCGGCGCCACTCGTCGAGCTGATGCCACCAGCCCTCGACGTCGGGCTTGCCGTGCGTCTCGTGCTCCTTGGCCAGCTCGGGCAGCAGGTCCCCGATGACCTCGCGGAGGTCGCCCACGATCGGGACGTCGGCCTCGCGGTTCTTGCCGATCTCGGCGGGGTCGATGTCCGCGTGGATGATCGCGGCCAGCGGGGCGAAGCTCGACAGCTTGCCGGTCACGCGGTCGTCGAACCGGGCGCCGAGCGCGAACACGAGGTCCGCCTTCTGCAGCGCAGCGACGGCGGGCACCGTGCCGTGCATGCCGGGCATGCCCAGGTGCTGCGGGTGGCTGTCCGGCACCGCGCCGCGGGCCATCAGCGTGGTCACGACGGGCGCCCCGGACAGGTCCACGAGCTGGCGCAGCAGGTCCGAGGCGCCGGCGCGGATCACGCCGCCGCCCACGTACAGGACCGGCCGGCGGGCCGTGGCCAGCAGCTTCGCGGCCTCGCGGATCTGCTTCGAGTGCGGCTTGGTCACGGGGTGGTAGCCCGGCAGGTTGAGCTCCTGCGGCCACGAGAACGTGGTGCGCGACTGCATCGCCGACTTCGCGATGTCCACGAGCACCGGCCCCGGCCGCCCGGTGGAGGCGATGTGGAACGCCTCCGCGATGGTGCGGGGGATCTCGGCCGGGTCCGTGACCAGGTAGGAGTGCTTGGTGATCGGCATCGTGATGCCGACGATGTCCGCCTCCTGGAAGGCGTCGGTGCCGATCGCGGAGGCGCCCACCTGGCCGGTGATCGCCACGAGCGGGATCGAGTCCATGTTGGCGTCCGCGATGGGCGTCACCAGGTTGGTGGCGCCGGGGCCCGACGTCGCCATGGTGACGCCGACCCGGCCCGTCGCGTGGGCGTAGCCCGACGCCGCGTGGCCGCCGCCCTGCTCGTGCCGCACGAGGATGTGGCGGAGCTTGGCGGAGTCCATCAGCGGGTCGTAGGTGGGCAGGATCGCGCCGCCGGGAATGCCGAAGACGACCTCCGCCCCGACCTCCTCGAGCGAGCGGACGATCGACTGCGCGCCCGTCACCTCCTCCGGCCCGACGCGCGGTGCGGCGTTCTCAAGCTCGGCCTTGCCGCCTACGCGGGACCGAAGCTCGGTGCGCACCTGGTCACGCGCCTCGGCGCGCGCGGCGATCTGTGCGGGTGTCGGTGTGCCGGTCATGCGGTTCTCCTGCCGTCGCGCCCCGTCCTGGGGCGAAAGCGAGCGTTCGTGACAACAAAAAAACCCCGGGTCCTTTGGTGAAAGGACTGCCAGGGTGAGCGCGCGGACGATGCCTGTGCTGGGGCTTAGGCCGCGCGCTCAGGAAGTACTACAAGAATGATCGTCTGCACGTCACGCACGTTACGCCGAAAAGTCGCCGGTGTCACTCAGCGGGCCAAAGGTCCCACGATCCGAGACACCAGGCCGTCCGGGCCGCAGGATCCCGGGCCTCCTCGGCCTCCCTGGGAGACCCGGGAGAGCCGGAACGGGCCTGCCGTGCTCAGCGTACGTCGCGATGCTGGAAGACCACCGAGCCGAGCACGGCCAGCACCACCGTGATGCCGAGCAGCAGGAGCCCGCTGTGCACGTAAGGGGCCGCCAGAACCCCGTCGCCGGCGAGCACGGTCCGCGTGCCGCGGACCCACGAGTCCGCGTTGGTGAACGGCAGCCAGTCCCGGACGGCGGACGACGCGCTCAGCGCCACCTGCTCCTCGACCACGAACCACACCGCGGCGAGCCCGACCGCGACCCACCAGCGCCGCACGAGCACCCCGAGCGCCGCGCCGCCGACCGCCGCGGACACCGCGAGGGCGACCACGCGGACGCCGCTCCACGTCAGCGCCTCCACCAGGTCGGACGGCGGACCGCCCAGCATCCCGGCCCGCGCGTGCGCCCAGTACATGCCGAACCCGAGCAGCGCGCAGGCCGCCGCGATGCCGGGCACCACGGCCAGCCCGGCCGCCGCCAGCTTGCTCCAGTAGACGCGGCCCCGGCGGGGCTCGACGGTCAGCAGGGCACGCGTCCCGCCCTGCGCCGCGGACCCGGTCACCAGCAGCACGCCCGCCACGTAGGCGAGGAACACCGACGTCATCGCGTAGAACGAGATCTGCCCCTGGTCGAGCATCGCCGCGAGCGTGAACGCCTCCGGCTCGAACGCCGTCACCGCGACCGCGAGCGCGACGTGCGCGAGCATCGCCACGGCGATCCACCGGATCGCCGGCCGCACGGCGAACCTGCGCAGCTCGGCCCACAGCAGGCCCATCATCGCCTTCCCTTCGAACGCTTCTTGTTCCGGCCTGATCCGTGCTGTCCGGGGCGGGGCCGTCCCCCGCCCGCGCCGGTGCGCGGATCCGGCTCCCGTGCGGCGGGGTCGTCCGGTCCGGTCTCGTCCGGGCCGGGGTCGTCCGGCTCGAAGTCTTCGGGTTCTGGGTCGTCCGGTTCCGGGTCGTCCGGTCGGGACGCGTCCGGTTCGGCCGCGTCCGGTGCGAGGCCGTCCGGTCCGAGGTAGTCCGGTGCGAGGTCGTCCAGCTCGAGGTCGTCGAGCTCCAGTCCCTCCGCCTCGAGCCGCTTCAGCTCGAGGTCGTCCGGTTCCCGATCCTCCGCCTCCCGCTCCTCCGCCTCCCGGGCGTCCGGCTCAAGACCCCCGTCGCTGCCCCCGGACGTCTCCGCCGCGCGCCGGCCCAGGAGCGCCCTGGCGCCCTCCTTGCGGTTCGCGAGCCGGGCCGTCCTCGCGTCGGCGGCCTCCTGCTTCCTGGTGGCCTTCTCGTCGAGCGCGGCCTGCCTGGCGTCGAGGGCAGCCTGCTTCGCGTCGGCGCGCGCCTGCTCCGCGGCGGCCTTCTCGGCCGCCTTCTGCCGTGCCGCGGCCTCCTTGGCGTCGAGCTCCGCCTGCTTCCGCGCGGCCTGGTCGTCGATCCTGGCCTGCCGCGCGTCCGCCTTGTCCTGCCTGGCATCGGCCTTGTCCTGCTTCGCTGCCGCCCTGGCCTCCGCCGCCGCCTGCTTCTCGGCCGCCTTCGCGTCGGCGGCCGCCTGGCGCTCCGCGATCCGCGCCTCGGCCGCCGCCTGCTTCTCCGCGACCTTGGCGTCGAACGCCGCACGCCGCTCGGCGAACCTCGACTGCTTGGCCGGCGTGTCGGCGTCGGCCGGCGCCTCGCCGGTCGCTACGGCCGTGCCCGACGTCGCGGCCGTGCCCTGCACCGCGGAAGGCTTGGGGGCGGACGGCTTGGGGGCGGAAGGCTTGGGCGCCGCCGTCTTCGGGGCAGAGGATTTCGAGGCCGCCGTCTTCGGGACGGCGTTCGTCGCACCGGTCGCCTCCGACGCACCGGGCTTGGACGCCCCGGCCTTCGGAGCACCGGGCTTGGGCGCACCAGCCTTGGGAACACCAGGCTTGGGAGCGCCCGGCTTCGAGGTGCTCGACGTCGAGCCACCGGCCTTCGCCGAGACCGCCACCGAGGCGCCCGACGTCGCCGCGCTCGCCTTCGCGACCGCCTTCACCACGCCGTCCCGCTCGCCCGCACCCGGATCACCGGTACCGCTCGCCTCCGGCCCGGCCGACCGCCCCGCCGACCTCCGGTTCTCCTTCGCGGCCGCCCGCTCCGCGCGCGCTGCCTCCTTGGCCGCGGCCCGCTCGTCGACCGCCGCCTGCTTCGCCGCGGCCCGCTCGTCGATCGCCGCCTGCCTCGCCGCGGCCTCCTCGGTCGCCCTCGCCTCGTCCGCCGCCTGCTTCGCGGCCGCCTCCTTGTCCGCCTTGCGCTGCTCGGCGGCCTTCTTCCGCTCCGCCGCCTTCCGTTCGGCGGCCTTGCGCGCCGCCCGCTCCTCGGCGCGGCTCGGCGGCACGGGCGTCGGCGGCACCACGGGGCGCAGCCGGCCGACGACGGCGGCCAGGTCCTCCCGCTGCGGCACCAGCTCGCCCGCGAAGAGCTTCTGCTTGGCGAGCGCCCGCGAGATCTCGGCCGGTTCGGCGACGTCGTCGACGTGCAGCGTGTCGCCGTCGGACCGGACCTTGAAGCCCGCGGCCCGCAGGGCCGTGGCGGCCTTGCCCGGCTCGTCGACGCCGACGCGGACGCTGACCCGGGCGTCACCCAGGAGCTCGGCGGTGCTCCCCTGCGCGAGGATGCGGCCGCCGTCGAGCACCGTGACCGTGTCCGCGATCTGCTGCGCCTCGGTGAGCACGCCGGTCGCGACCAGCACGGTCTTGCCCTGGTCTGCCAGCCGGCGCAGGGCCTGGCGGATCTCCCGCGTGCCGACGGCGTCGAGGCCGGCGCTCGGGTCGTCGACGACGAGGAGGTCAGGGTCGCGCAGCAGTGCCGCCGCGAGCGCCAGCCGGCGTTCCTCGTCGGGCGAGTAGGTGTCGTAGGCGGCCTTGGCCCGGTCGGCGAGGAGGACGCGGGTGAGCACCTCGTCCACGCGGGCGCGCGGCACGCCGGCCGCGCTCGCGAGAAGGGCGAGGTTGCGGCGTCCGCTGAGGCGGCCGTGGAACCCGGGGTCGCCGACGACGGCGCCGATGCGGCCGGCGAGTTCGGGCAGGCCGTCCGGGACGTGGGTGCCGAAGATCTTCATCGCGCCCCCGTCCGCGTGGGCGAGGCCGGTGAGCAGGAGCAGTGTGGTGGTCTTGCCCGAGCCCGCGAGCCCGAGGAGCGCGTGCACGCCGCCCGCCGGTACACGCAGGTCGAGCCCGTCCACGCCCACGGCGCGGCCGCGCACCGAGCGGTACGCCTTGCGCAGCCCGAGCGTCTCGATCGCGACGTCGCTCCCTGGAATCACCCGCACAGGGTAGGGCATTCCGGACAGCACCCGAATGTGTCAGACACACAGGTCACCGGAGGGACCTGTAGGTCTGACGCGTCGGGGCTACCAGCTCATGGCGCCGTGCAGCGACGTCGGCGCCGGGTCCACGCCGAGGCGTTCCCGCAGCATCGTGAGGTCGTAGGTGCGCTCCATCGCGAGGTGGCTGATGGCGTACCGGGACAGGCGCGGCTCGCGCCCGGTCCATCGGGCCAGGCGCTCCCCCGCCCAGGCCAGCACGTTGGCCAGCCGCAGCGGGATCCCCACCACCTGGACCGGCCGGAACCGGGCGAACATCAGCAGCTCGATCGTCTCGTCGAGGTCGACCGGGCTGGCGTCGGCCACGTTCGCCACGAGCGGCCGCCCCGCGGCGATCTCGGGCTCGACGTCCACGTCCAGGGCGGCCCGCACCGCAAGGGCCAGCGTGTCGACGTGCGTGAGGTGCTGCCGCACCTTGCCGCCGCCCGGCAGCGGCAGCCACGCGCCGATCGCCGCGGACTCCAGCCGCGGCAGCAGCGTCGTGTCGCCCGGCCCGTAGACCGCGTGCGGCCGCAGCACGACGACGGGGCCGCGGTCCTCGCGCGCGGCGTCCGCCGCGAGGTACCGCTCGGCGGCGGCCTTGGTGGAGCCGTAGGGGTTCACGTACCCGCGGGCGGGCGCCTCCGCCTCGGTGGCCGCGACGCTCGGCGTCCGGGGGTCGTAGACGCTGCCCGACGACAGGTGCACGAAGCGTGCGCCGGGGAACGTCTCGCGCACCGCGCGGGTGCCCTCGACGTTGACCACCCACGCCCGGGCGTGGCTGCCGCCGTCCCCGACGGACGCGCCGCAGTGCACCACGACGTCGACGTCCTCGGGCCGGTCCTCCTTCGCGAGCGGGCCGTCCCGCAGGTCCCAGAACTGGTGGGCGACCTTGTCGAGCAGCTCGGCCGGGACGCGCGGGACGCGCCGCGAGAACGCGATCACCTCGTGCCCGTGCGCCGCGAGATCCCGCACCACAGCCCCGCCAACAAACCCCGACGAACCGGTCACAGCCACCCTCATGCGCGCACTGTACCCGCGAGAGGTGAAACCAGGTCGACCAGGGCATGACGGTCCGGCTTCCGGGACCGGCCCGCGAGCGGCACGTGCGACGCCTCGACCACCAGGTCGGGCAGGGCGCCGTGGTCCAGAACCTGTCCGACCTGGTCGGCGACGGCCCGGGCGAGGTCGGTGCCCACCCGGACCCGCGGCGTGCCCACGCCGGGCGCCGCGCCCTCCGGCGTCACCACAAGGACCACCCGCTCGTCGCCGTCCGGCATCGGGACACCGACCATGACGGCGTCGGCCACCCCCGGCAGCGCCCGCAGCCGGGGCTCGAACAGGCCCGGATAGATGTTCACCGTGCCGCGGATGATCATGTCCCGGTTGCGGCCGACCAGCACGATCCGGCCGTCCGCGTCCCGGTAGGCGAGGTCGCCCGTGCGGTGCTCGGCCGCGCGCGGCTTGCCGGCGTCGAGGTCGGACAGGTAGCCCGCCATCAGCGACGGCCCGGTCAGGACCAGCTCGCCCACCACGGGCCTGTCGCCCGGGCCTGTGCCGGGTTCGCCCGCGGGTTGGTCTCCGGGTGCGTCCCCGGTCTCGTCCCTGGACGGGCCGGGCGCCTCGTCCAGGCCGACGACGGCGGTGTCGATGCGCACGCCGATCCCCGCCAGCGGACGACCCACGAGGTCGCCCCGCGGGCCGCCGCTGGAACCGGCGCTCGCCGACGCCGCGCCACCCCCGGCGGCCGCGATCTTCTCGTCCGCCTCGGTCATCGCGGCGGGCAGGATCTCGGTGGCCCCGTACACGGCGATCCAGCGCGTGGCCGGCAGCACCCGGCGGCCGCGCTCCAGCAGCGCGGCGGTGACCGGGGCCGCACCGACCGCCAGCACCGCGGGGCCGACGACGGGTTCAGCGCCGCCGTCGATCCCGCGGGCCTCCAGGACGTCGAGCAGCGCCGTCACGTCGGCGGGCACCAGGAACGACGAGTCCGCGCCCGCGACGCCGCGCGCGAACGCCGCCGGGTCGTCCTTGGGCGTGCTCGCCGGGATCTCCCACGTGCCGCCCGCGAGCAGCGCCGGGAGCCCGAGGAACATCTGGTCGGTGTGCGCTCGCTGCTCGGACCGCAGCCCGCCCACCTGCGCGAACAGGCCCAGCATGCCGCCGAGCGTGCCCGCGGTGTGCACCACGGCCTTGGGTTCGGCGGTGGTCCCGGACGTGAAGACGACCAGCGCCTCGGGATCGTCCGCGACCCACCCGGGACGGGGCGCGGGTTCCGGCACCGGCGTCGGCTCCGGCCCCGAGGTCAGGTCCGGCTCCGACCCCGGCCTTCGTGCGGACTCAGCCGCCACCCGCCGCGCCCCGCGTGGCACCCCCGGCAGCCACCGCCCCGTGTACAGGTGCCGCACGGGCAGCCGGCCGTAGTCCGGGAGCAGCAGCCCGCGCGAGCGCGCGATCCTGCGCAGCGGCCCCGACGACGCCGCGTACAGCAGCGCCTCTGTCGCGGCCCACCGCGGCCGGGCCGCCGCGATCCGGGCGGCGAACAGCTCCGGCGTCGAGCCAGGGTCCACAAAGACGACGGAGCCGCCCGCGCGCAGGATCGCGAGGCACAGGACCACGCCCTCGGGCCGGGGCCGGACGCTGAACAGCACCCGGTCGCCGGGCCGCAAACCCTGTGCCCGCAGGCCGGACGCCGTCCGCTCGACGCGCGCGGCGAGGTCGCGGAACGTGACCTCCTCGCGCACACGAGCGCCGCCGCGGCCGCCGAACCAGCGCAGCGCCACGACGTCCGGCGTCTCCCGGGCCAGGGCGGGCAGACGTTCCAGGAAGTGGGTCATCTCGTCTCCTTCGCGGCCGGTCCCAGCCGCAGCTCCAGCGACCGGTACGCCGGGACCAGCACGCCGCGCGCGGCCCGGCGTCGGCCCACGACCGTGACCCGACCGTCGGCCGACGCGGCGGCGAGCGCGTCCAGGACGGCGTCCACCTGGGCGATCGCCAGCGGCATGCCGAGGCAGAAGTGCGGCCCGGCGCCGAACCACAGGTGCCGCACGGCGGGGTCGACCGGCCGGCCGGGGTCGAAGCCGCCGGCGGCCCGGCAGCAGTTGACCGTGGCGATCACCACGCGCTCGCCGGCGGCGACCCGCAGGCCGCCCACCGACGCGTCGGCCCGTACCGCGCGCAGCATCGCGGGCGTCGGCACCGTGACGCGCAGCCCCTCCTCGACGGCGCGCCGCCGCACCTGGGCGTCGCCGGCCAGCAGCCGCCCGGTCCACCCGGTGTCGTGGGCGATCGCCAGGAGCCGCGGCACGAACGACTGGACCGTCTCCGTCCCCGTGAGCACGAACGCACCGACGGCGCCCATCGCCTCGCGCTCGGACAGCCCCAGGTCGCGCATCCGCCCGGGCACCGTCGCCGGGTCGCCCGCGCGGTAGGCCGCACGGGCGGGCGCCGTCAGCCGCTCCAGCACCGCCCGCGCCCGCGTGACCTGGGACCGCGTGAGACCGTGCCGGTGCAGCCGCACCATCCCGGTGATCGTCCGGGCGGCGGACATCGCGGAGCGCACGGCGTGATCCGTCGGCGGCAGCCCCACCATCCCGCAGATCACCGCGCCGGCCTGCGCCGTCACCGCGGCGGCGAGGTCGACGGTCTCCCCCGCGGCCAGCCGCCGCGTCAGGTCCGGCAGCACGCCGCCGTCGTCCGGGGCTCCGGCGTCGCTCGCTCCGAAACCGACCGCGCCGTCGCCGCCCACACCTTCACCGCCCGGGAACCCGCCCCCGGACACCAGCTCCCGCACCGCCCGGGGCGCGAACAGCGGCCCCAGCGCGCGCCGCAACGCGGCGTGCTCGGCGCCCTCCATGTTGAGCAGCACGGACGGCCCGAGCACCGGCGTCCACAGGTCCGACGGCGCCCCCGGGCCCACCTTCGAGAAGTGGTCCAGGTCGAGCAGCACCTCGCGCGCGACGGCGGCGTCGCTCACCACCACGCCGACGCGCGGGACGCGCACCACGGGCCGGCGCCGCGCGGACCGGAGCGCCGGGTAGGCGAGCGGGTGCGCGGCCCGCTGCACCCGCTCCTCCCAGAGCGCCTCGGGCGCGGCGGCCGTCATCGGATGTCCACAACCTCGGGCCGGTAGCGGTGGTCGGCGTACCAGCCGAGCGTGCGCACCAGGCCCCACGCGTGCACGCGGCGCGTCGAGGCGCGCACCCAGACCTCGCGGTGCTCCGCGTACCGGGTGGTCAGCCGGCGCACGGCGTTGACCAGGGCCCGGTCCTCGTGCACGTCCTCGATCCGGGTGCGCGGGAACCCGCCGGCGCGCTCGTACAGGGACGCCGTGATCGCCATGTTGCAGCCGGGCGTCATCACGTACGGCCCCAGGTACCCGTCGTCCCGGTTGCCGGGGCGCACCTTGCCGAACGTGCTGGACGCCCACAGCGCGAACGACAGCACACCCTGCTGGACCCGCGAGACCGGCAGGTCGTCGGTGCGCGGCAGCAGCCGGCCGGCCACCAGCTCGTCGCCCGACGCGAACGCCTGCCGCACCGCCCGCGTCCACCCGGGCGGAGGCAGGCAGTCGGCATCGGTCCGGGCCAGCAGCTCGGCACCGAGCGCGATGGCGGCCCGCATCCCGGTGTCCGCCGCGGCCCCGGTCCCCTTCTCGGGCTCCGTGACGACCTGCCAGCGCAGCCGCCCCCACTCCGCGACCGCCTTGCGGACGACGTCGGGCGTGCCGTCCGTGGAGCCGTTGTCCACCACCACGAGGTCGAAGTCGTCGTCCTCCTGCGCGTGCAGCGCCGCGAGGGTGCGCAGGATCCCGTGCTCGTGCGCCTCGTTCAACGCGGGCACGACGACGGCGAGACGAGCTCTACCTTCTGCCGCGCCTTCGCTGCGCTCCGCTCCCGGCGCGTGCCTCGTCCCTCGGCCCTCACCGTCCGCTGCGCTCCGCATGCGGCGCGGTCCTGTCACCACCGGACCACCATCGCCCCCATGCTGATCCCGCCCGCGAGCCCGAGGAGCAGCACCACGTCGCCCCGGCGCAGCCGGCCCGACTCCAGCGCCGTCACGAGCTGCAGCGGCAGGGTCGCCGAGGCCAGGTTGCCGTGCTCGGCCACGGTGACGATCGTGCGGTCGGCCGGCACACCCAGCGCCGCGTGCACGTCGGCGAGGTAGCCGACCGCGACCTGGTGCACCGCGACGAGCGCGACGTCGTCCATCGTCACGCCGGCCTGCTCCAGCGCCTCGTCGACCGGGCCCGGCCCGAGCGCGAGGAACGCCTCGCGCAGGCGCGACCCGTCGATCTCGAAGTAGCTGCGCTCCGGGTCGCGCGGGTTGAACGTGCCGCCGCCCGGCAGCATGCCCACGTCCCAGTGCTGCGACTCCGCGGTGAACGCCGAGCCGAGGATGCCGGACGGCCGGACCGCGGGTTCGACCAGGCCGGCGAGCTCGGCGGCCAGCTCGTCCTCGAAGCCGGACGGCGCCTCGACCGCCTCGACGAGCACCGCCGCCCCGGCGTCGGACATCGTGTAGCCGGCGGCAGACAGGGCGTACGTCGACCGGTCGGGCACGTCCCACCGGACGCCGCGCGTCGGCATCTCGCCGGACGCGACCAGCACGCGGCGGTACCGGCCGGTCCCGATGAGCGCCTCGGCCACCTCGATCCCGTTGAGCACGGAGTTGCAGGCGTTCTTGACGTCCATCACCGGCGCCCGGACGCCGAGCTTGGCGGCGGTGATGTGACTGGTGGCGGGCTCGATCATGTCCTGGGTGGCCGAGGCGAAGATCAGGAGGTCCACATCCTGCGGCCCCAGGCCCGCCCGATCCAGGAGAGTGCGGGAGGCGGCGACGGCGAGGTCCGAGGCCTGCTGGTCGTCATCGGCCACGTGGGTCCGGCGCACACCGGTCAGGCGCGACACCATCGGGACGCGCGGCGCGACCCTCGGGTTCCTGCGGTGCAGGTCGCGCTCGGCCTCGGCCACGTCCCGGGTGCGTTCGGGCAGGTGGACCGCCACCTCGGCGATCCGGGCGACGGGGTGCGGGACCGGCCGGGACGACCGCGGGGTCGACGGCGCGGGCTCGGCGGATCGGGCGGGAACCGGGCTCAGCACGGCGGCTGGTTCGGGAAGCACCCGGCACACGTTAGCGGCACCCCTCTCGCGCGCAGGAGGGCTAGACGTATTAACGTCTAGGCATGCGACCCTGAGCCGGCGCCCGCACAAGGGCTCACGCCGACCGACCGGCGGCACCCCGCCGCCTACCGCCTCGTGGCGCGGTAGATCTCGCGCACCACGTCCTCGATGTCGGGCTCGGCGATCGACAGGTCGAGCACCTCGGCCCGCTCGGAGATCGCGGCGAGCACCCGCGCCGCCGTCGTGCGCTGCGGGTCGAAGGCAAACCGCTGCCGCAGGCCGTCCGAGTCGCTGCGGACGTGCTCCGCGCCCGCCACGTCGGTGAGGTCGGGGGTCGCGACGGCGAGGTCGACGACGAGCTCCCGCCGCGCGCCGACCGTGCGCGCCAGCCCGTCGAGCGTGCCGTCGAACGCCAGGCGGCCGTGGTCCACGACCAGGACCCGGTCGCAGAGCCGCTCGACGTCGCCCA
Source organism: Promicromonospora sp. NPDC060204 (assembly GCF_042728455.1). NCBI lineage: Bacteria > Bacillati > Actinomycetota > Actinomycetes > Micrococcales > Promicromonosporaceae > Promicromonospora > Promicromonospora sp. NPDC060204. The sequence goes on along the minus strand of NZ_JBHWZO010000076.1, from coordinate 3,135 downwards.
TGTCGTGCGTCGTCAGCAGCAGCGTGGTGCCGTGCTCGCGCCGCTGCGCCACGAGGAACTCGCGCAGGCGCTGCTTGGACAGCACGTCGAGGCCGATCGTCGGCTCGTCGAGGATCACCAGGTCCGGACGGTGCAGCAGCGCGGCCGCGACCTCGGCCCGCATGCGCTGCCCCAGGGAGAGCTGCCGCACCGGCGTGGCCAGGAACTCCCCCATCTCCAGCATGTCGACCAGCTCGGCGGTCCGGGCGCGCTCGTCGGCCGCGGTCAGCGAGTGGATCGCGGACAGGATCGAGAACGACTCCCGCACCGGCAGGTCCCACCAGAGCTGCGAGCGCTGCCCGAACACCACGCCGATCCGGCGGGCGAGCGCGCGCCGCTGCTTCAGGGGGTGCAGCCCCATGGTCGTCACGGTGCCGCTCGTGGGCACCAGGATGCCGACGAGCATCTTGATGGTCGTCGACTTCCCGGCCCCGTTCGCGCCGATGTAGCCCACGGACTCGCCCGCCTCGACGGTCAGGTCGAGGTCGTCGACGGCGACGTGCCGCGAGCGCCGCAGCCGGTTCCCGCGCTCCGGCCGCCCGGTGAACACCCGGGTCAGGCCCTCGGTCTCGATGACGTTCATCCGCCCGCTCCTCGGTAGTGACGAAGGCCCCAGCGCCAGGCCAGCCCCGCGACGACGACCGCCCAGAGCGCCGCGACGGGCGCCAGCCAGCCCAGCCAGACCGGCAGACCCGCGACGCCCGGCGTGCCGAGCAGCGTGGAGACCGGCAGGAAGGCCGCGAACGCCACGGGGAAGACGACGCCGAAGACCACCAGCAGGCTGCGCGGCCACACGCTCGTGGGCTGCGTGGCCGCGTACCGGCCGCCGTACACGAACGCGTTGGTCATCTCGGCGCCGTTGACGAGGAAGAACTGCAGCCCGGCCGCGGTGACGAACTGCGCCGTGAAGATGACGAAGCCGCTGGCCAGCGCGAGCACCAGCAGCCCGACATTGCCCGCGGTCCAGTCGATGTCGTTGAGCACCAGGCCGACCGTGAGCGACGTCGCGCCCACGACGCAGCGCCCGATCCGGCGCAGGCTGAGGTCGCTCGTGACGAGCTGCGCCAGCACCGGCTGAGGGCGCAGGAAGAACACGTCGAGCGTGCCCGCGCGGACGTACACCGGCAGGTTGTCGCAGTGCCCGGCCACGAGGTCGGCGAGAGAGAAGGCGAGGTCGGACAGGCCGAACACGAGCATGATCTGCGCGAGCGTGAACCCGCCGATCTGGTCCGTCGCCGAGTACAGCACCCAGATCTCGCCGAACTCGACGAGGCCGACGATCAACGCGCCGACGAGGTCCAGGCGGAAGCTCGCGCGGTGGCTCGCCTGCGAGCGCGCCCGGCTGGCGACGACGGCCCGGTAGGCGCGCAGGGTCTCACCCACCCTGCACCTCCAGCCTGCGGCGTCCCGCCCGCGTGGTCAGGTGCCCGACGGCGAGCACGATCGCGAGCCACAGCGCCTGCACGCCGAGGTGCTGCCAGGCGGCCGCCCCGGTGACCTGGCCGGAGAGCACGTCGACCGGGAGCTGCATCATCGACGGGAACGGCGTGAGCAGCGCGAGGGTCAGCAGCCAGTCCGGGAAGAGGTAGATCGGCGTGTAGAGGCCGGCGAACAGCCCGGAGAACGACATGTAGAACACGGCGACGCCGCGGGACTCCACGAGCCAGAAGCCCGACGTCGCCACGGCGTAGACGCAGGCGTGCGAGACGGCGATGCCGAGCAGCAGGCTGATCAGGCCGAGCGCGTACGCGCTCGGGTCGGACGGCAGCACCATGCCGCCGATCGCGACCCCGATGAGCACGCTCGGCAGCCCGCGCGGCAGCAGGCCGAACAGCCCTTTGCCGACGTCGGTCAGCACGTGGGAGGCCTGGACACTCACGGGACGCAGGAAGTCGACGGCGACGTCGCCGGACTTGATCCGGGTCTGCAGGTCGCTGCCGCCCCAGAAGTTCACCGACCCGAGCAGCCCCTGCCCCAGCCAGACGAACGCGGCCATGCTGCCCGCCGTGTACCCGGCCAGCTCACCGCCCGAGCTCTCTACCGCTGCCCCCATGATCGAGCCCTTGAGCACGCCGAACGTCGCGTTGGCGACCAGGCCGGCGAGGGTCGCGAGCGGGTAGGCGGACTGCCCGCGGAAGCCCGCCAGGAGGAACCGCCAGTAGGGGTTCCGGGCGGGAGGGTTGAGCGGGCGCACAAGCGCGAGACACTACCCATTCCCGGGCCGGAGTTCACCTTCTTTTCAGAAGTCGCCCTGTTCTCAGAAGTCGCCCTGCCAGGTGCAGACGCAGGCCTCGTTGCCCTCGGCGTCGGCAAGCACCCACCACGACGGGGCGTACTTGTCCGTGACGAGCCGCCCGCCGGCGGCGACCGCCGCCGCCACCCGCGCCTCGGCCAGGTCGTGCGGCACCCACACGTCGACGTGGACGCGGTTGCGCTGCTCCCGGCGCTCGTCGCTCTGCTGGAACCAGAACAGCGGCTCGCGCCCGTCCGCGTCGATCAGCCGGCCCGCGGCTGTGTTGCCGCCGCGGTAGGGCTGCGCCTCGTGGCCCAGGACCGCCTGCCAGAAGGCCTGGACCGCGGGTCCGACCACGGCGTCGATCGCGATCGCCACCTCGCGCAGCCCGGTCACGTCCGCGGCGACGCCCACGTTGCGGGCGGCCGCCGAGATCGCCCGCGCGAGGCCGAGGTCCCGCTCGGACAGCCCGCCGATGTCGTGCGACCAGGTCCGCACCGTCACGCTTCCGTAGCGCAGGTCGACGTCGGGATGATGGTTCGCGACCTCGGCGAGCTCGCCGATGCGGGCGACCAGCACCAGCCCGGTGGCGAACGAGCCGGTGGTGAACCGCGCGAGCGCCGCGTCGTGGAGGACCCGCCAGTCCTCCGTGCCTTCCGCCGCGGTGAACTCGGCAGCGGTGATCTCGTCACTCATGGGTCGCGCCCTCTTTCGTGCGTCCTGCGGTCCGGGTCCCACCACCATGGCACGAGACTCCGACACCCGACAGGCCCCTCGGCGTCACCGCTCGTCAGTGCGCCGGCCGGGGGGGGGGGCGCGCGCCCGGGGGCCGCCCGCCGGGGGGGGGGGGCGGAGGGGCGGGC